>NZ_JAAVUO010000002.1:0-214610 GCF_012163165.1 Natronococcus sp. JC468 | reverse complement strand
CACCCCGTCGCCCCCCGCCCCGGGCGCCCCCGGGCGCGCGGCGCCCATCCCCGACCCTCCCGGCCCCCCCCCCCGCCCAAGGCCGGGGGGCCCCCCCCCGCCGCCGCCGACTCTCGAGGCGAGTTCGCCGACGACCTCGCCGGCGTTGACGCCGACGTCGTCGGGCACCGAAACGACGAACTGGGCGCTGTTCTGCCCGCTACCCAGCACCGCGATCTTGCCCTCGTCGCTGATCGCGGTCGCGGTCGCGCGCAACTCGTCCATATCGGCGTCGATGCGGTCGATGACCGCCGTCGTCTCGCCGACCTCGATCTCCGCGGCGTCGCCGCCGCCGCCCGCTCGAGCGGCGGCGAGCTGTTCGGTCAGGTCCTCGATCTCCTTGCCGCGGGCCTTCCACTCCTCGAAGAAGCGCTCGGCGGTTTCGGGGACGTCCTCGGGTGAGACGTCCAGAATCTCGGCGGCCCCGTAGAGGGCGTCCTCGGTCTCCTGGGTTGCCTCGATGGCGGCCTCGCCGGCGGCGAACGTGATTCGCTCGACGCCGTCCTGGACGCGCTCGGTGTTGAGCACTTTGATCGTTCCGATCTCGCCGGTGCGGGCGACGTGGGTCCCCCCGCAGGCCTGGACGTCCTCGTCGACGTGGATCAGTCGGATCTGCTCGCCCGGCGGAATGCCGCCCTGGTAGAGGTCGAACCCGTGCTCGGCCTCGGCGTCGTGGCGGTCGGGCCACTCCTGTGTGACCGGGGCGTTGTCCATCACGATCCCGTTCGCCGTCCGCTCGATTCGCTTGACGTCCTCGCGATCGATCCGGGCATAGTGGCGCAGGTCGATCCGCGAGGAGTCGACGCCCTTCTGGGCGCCGGCCTGGCGGACGTGGTCGCCGAGCACCTGGCGGGCCGCGTGGATGACGATGTGGGTCGCCGTGTGGTGGCGCATCAGCTGTCGGCGCCGATCGACGTCGAGGTAGCCCTTCACGAACTCGCCCTTGCCCGGGTGGGCGTCGGTCCGGTGGAGGATGACGCCGTCTTCGATCTGGACGTCCTCGACCTCGACGGTGGCGTCGTCGGTCGAGAGCGTCCCCGTGTCGGCGGGCTGGCCCCCGCCCTCGGGGTAGAACATCGTCTGGTCGAGGACGACGTCGTAGCCGTCCTCGCGCTCGAAGACGTCCAGCACGACCGCCTCGAACTCGGTGCGTTGCTGGTCGTCGTAGTACAGCTTCTCCGTCTCCGGGAGATCCCCGAACCGGGAGTCGGTGTCGTCGCCGTCCTCCTCTACGGCCCCAGCGGTGTCGTGGCGCTCGGCGACGAGGCTGTAGAAGTCGTCGGGAACGTCGACGTCGGCGCCGGCCTCCGCGGCGATCTCCTCGACCATATCGGGCTGGATGCCGTGGGAGTCGTAGAGCTCGATCAGCTCCTCGGTCGGGACCGGGGCCTCCTTCTTGGCGTACTCCGCGGCGAGGCTCTCGACCCGACGGCCGCCCCGCTCCAAGGTCTCGCGGTACTTCTCGACCTCGGTGCGGACGATGTCCCGGATCGTGTCGCGGTTCTCGTACTCCAGGCGCTCTGCCTGCATGTCGACGAGCTCGTCCAACGGCGCGTCGACGCCGACGTTGTCACAGAGCCGTTTCGTTCGTCGCAGCACCATCCGCGCGAGATAGCCCGTCCCGACGTTCGAGGGGACGATCCCGTCCCCGAGCATGTACGCGAGGGTACGACAGTGATCGGCGATCGCATAGATGTCCTCGAGCGGTTCCATCAGCTCGGTGAGCTCGGCGGCGTCGACCTCGAGCTGGTCAGCGATCTCCCCGCGGGCGGTCTCCATGTCCTCGGCCTCGTCGATGTCCATGTGGCCCGCCAGCTTGGCGGCGCGGTGGACCAGCTCCGACTCCGCGTCGGTGTGATCGAGGTCGGCATTGTCCTTCAGGAACTCGATCATGTCGGGGTAGATTGCCTCGTAGACGGTCGGTGTCCCCTGGGACACCCAGGTCCAGCGCTCGAGGCCGTAGCCCGTGTCGACGATGTAGGTGTCCATCGGGCTGTAGCGGTTGCCGTCTTTCATCTCGTACTCGCCCTCCGGATCCTGTTCCATCGACATGAAGACCAGCGTCGCGAGCTCGACGCCCCGGTAGATGACCTCGATCGCGGGTCCGGCGTTGCCGCCGCCGACCCACGGGTCCTCGATGTAGATTACCTCCTCGAGGTCGACGCCCATCGAGTCGAAGAAGCCGTCGCAGAGCTCGACGGTACGGTCCTTCCAGTAGACCTCGCCCTGGTAGGCGTACTGGTCGGGATCCTCGAGATCCTCGCGGGCGTTGAAGGCGTGGTGGGCCATCATCTCGAAGGCCATCGTGTGCCGGCCCGTCTTGCCGACGTTGTCGATGTCCTGCATCCGAATACACGGTTGCGAGACCGTCAGGGGGTTCGCCGGCGGCGGCGTCTCCCCGCTCGTGACCAGCGGCTGGAAGTCGTAGATCGATGCCTGCGTGAGCAAGACGTCGTCGCGCCAGCGGTTCGCCGCGACGGGGTAGGGCTCGATCCGCTCGTGGTCGTGGTCCTCGAAGAAGGAGAGGAACGTCTCTCGCATCTCCTCGAGGCTGTACTCCGCGTCGAAGCCGGGATTCCCGATGAAGTCGTACTCCGCGCAGGGGGGCTCGCCGCACGTGTCCCTGTCGTGGTCGCGCGTCCAGAAGTGCGCGCCACAGGAGGGACACTCCTTGCGCTCGAAGCCTTCCTCCTCGAAGTACTCGAGGCGGTACTCCTCCTCCAGTTCACTCATTACACGTGTGTTGGCCCCGCAGCGGGTAAAATAGTTCCGCAACCGTTGTTCGGGATAGATCGCCCAACGACGGCGGTCTCGGGCTCGAGGGCGTCGATCGGCTCCCCGAAATCGGCCGTCACCGGTACGCGAACGCGACCGCCAGCAGGACGACGACCGTACTCGCCAGCGCGACGCCGGCGACAACCGCGTCGTCGACCTCGAGCCAGACGAGGGGCGCGAACCCGAGCGACAGGACGCCACAGCCGATCGCGACGAATCCGAGACGACGGCCCGTCTCCCGGTCGACGTCGGGCGTCGTCAGCAGCTCTCGGCGGTCGCGAACCGCGACGAGCCAGCCGAGGACGAAACACAACAGTGCGCTCGCGAGGAGCGTCGCGGTTCCGACTACCCTCGGCGGGATCTCGAGGACGATCGCTGCCGCCAGCGCGAACAGCCCGATCCCGACGATCCCGAGGACGGCGGCGTTCGCTCGAGCGCCCGCATCGTCGTCCGGCTCGAGGCCGTACAGCCGCCGCGTCCAGCTTCCGGCCCGAAGCGAGGCGAGCGCGAGCCCGAGACAGCCGGCGCCGACGGCGAGGACGAGGGCGATGCCACCGGTCGAGGGAGCCACGGCTGGCGAGCGGTACGTTCCGAACTGCGAAAATTCCGTCGAACGGATCGATCTCAGTGGCGTGTGGACGGACCGTTCGGCGACGTGTCTGCAGTGCCGATCAGCCGCCACGGGGTGGGACTGAAAGGGGCTGGCGTTCTCGAGCGTTCCGACGACGCAAGCACGCGACTGCAAGGAGCGCGCAGCGAGTCAGAACGCTCGAGAACGGCAGGGGCTTTCGCGGTGATGGTTCCAGAAGCACGTCCTGCTCGCACGAACAAAGGAGATCGCCACGCCCTCCCCAGCCGATTCACTCACTCCCTACGGTCGTTCGTTCATCCCTCGCGCAGTATCGTCGACCTCCCTCACTGACGTTCGGTCCGTCGACAGCGCACGCCACCGCAGCGAGGGACGGTTGATACCCGGTGAGAGGTAGTTCCCCTTCTCCCGTACGGAACGCGAGGTTCACGGCCACGCGGATACCGAAATCGTCGTCCCGACTACCGATACCGAACGTCGCGTTCAGTCCTCGTTCTCGAGGGCCAGCGACGCCAGCATCGCCTCGAGCTGGAGCCGTTCGTTCGCGCCCTCCGTGATCCGGTAGTCGACCTCGCCGAGGCGCTCGAGCAGTCGCACCGTCGCTTTCTCGGGGATGTCGAACTGCCACGCGGAACGGTGAAGCTGGTCGATCACGTCCCCGCCCGCCAGCCCGCGCTCGGTCAGCAGGTCCTCGAGGGCCGCGCGGGCGGCCGTGAAGTCGCCGTCGATGGCCCGGTCGACCATCGCCTCGACCTCCTCGGGCCGCGCGGTCGAGGTGATCGCGAAGACGGTCTCCTCGTCGACGACCTCGCCCATCACGGCCGCGGCCTGGAGCCCGTTGATCGCCTTGCGCATGTCGCCGTCGGCCGCGTAGATCAGCGCCTCGACGCCGTCGTCGGTAACCTGAATGCCCTCGTTTTCGGCGATCTCGCGGATCTGCGCTTCGACGGCGTCCTCGGTGAGTTCGGTAAACCGGAAGACCGCACAGCGAGACTGGATGGGGTCGATGATCTGGCTCGAGTAGTTACACGAGAGGATAAACCGGGTGTTGCTCGAGAACTGCTCCATCGTCCGGCGCAGCGCCGACTGCGCGTCGGAGGTGAGGGCGTCGGCCTCGTCGAGGAAGATGATTCGGTGATCGTACCCGCCGAACGACGAGCGCGCGAAGTCCTTGATCCGATCGCGGACGACATCGATTCCCCGTTGATCGGAGGCGTTCAGCTCGAGGAAGTTCTCGCGCCAGTCGCCGCCGTAGACCTCGCGGGCGATGGCCTGGGCTGCGGTCGTTTTTCCCGTTCCTGCTGGACCTGCAAACATGAGGTGGGGCAGGTCGTCCTGCTCGACGTACCGCTGGAGGCGCGGCACGATGTTCTCGTGGCCCTTGATCTCGTCGAGCCGCTCCGGGCGATACTTCTCGATCCAGACCTCGGTCTTGCCGGGAGTCGGCTCCGCCGCCTCGGCGTCGGCCTCGCTCATGGTCCTCGCAAGGGGTGGCCGGCAGATAAATCGCCCGAAGGCCGACCTCGAGTGCGTTTCGTCTCTCCCCGCGGTACGAGGGGGGTCGCTGCCCCGACTGCGAGAACGGATCATGTTTTTCAGCCCACACGATGAGTGGTGACCTATGGCGCCAGAAACGTCCGTACGCAAGCGACTCGCGGTCGTCGCGCTCGTCGTCGTCCTCCTCGGCGCGGTGCCGACGGGGGTCGCCGCGCAGTCCGAGTCGACCGTCGGGGGCACCGTCGTCGTGGGGGAGGGAGAGACGATCGACGACCTCGAGACCGTCGCCGGAACCGTCGTCGTCGAGGGGACCGTGACGGGCGACGTCTCGGCCGCGGCCGGCGACGTCCGGATCGCCGACACCGGCGAGGTCGGGGGGAACCTCGAGGCCGCCGCCGGAAGCGTGACGATCGACGGCAGCGTCGGCGGCGACGTCGACGCCGGCGCGGGCAACGTCGAGGTCGGCGAGGGCGCGACCGTCGGCGGGGAGTTCACCGCCGGCGCGGGCAACGTCGTCGTGAACGGCGCGCTCGAGGGCGACGCGGCCATCGGCGCCGAGACGATCGCGCTGGGCGACGCCGCGACGATCGCGGGCGACCTGCGGTACAACGGCGACCTGCAGGGTAACTCCGACGCGGTCGCGGGCTCGGTCACCGAGGACTCGACGCTGGGGGTCGAGGTCGGGCCGACGCTACAGCCGCTGACGACGTGGCTGGTCGCGCTCTACACCCTCGCGTTGAACCTGCTGCTCGGCGCCGCGTTGCTCGCGCTGTTCCCGCGGTTCTCGGACGGCGTCGCCGATCGGGTGTCGACCGACCCCCTGCGAACGGGACTGGTCGGGTTCGGCGTGCTGATCGGCGTCCCGGCGCTGCTCGTCGCCGCCGCGATCACGATCGTCGGCATCCCGTTCTCGATCGTCGGCGGGTTCGCGTTCGCATTCGTCGTCTGGATCGGGATCGTCTACGGGCGGTTCGCCGTCGCCGCCTGGCTGCTGGGCTACGCCGGCCTCGAGAACCGCTGGCTGGCGCTGGTCGTCGGGCTGATCGCCGGCGCCGTCCTCGCGCGGGTGCCGTTCGTAGGCGACCTGCTGAATTTCCTGATCCTGCTGCTCGGACTGGGCGCGCTGGTCCGGGGACTGTACGCCCGCCGACGAACGGCCGAAACCGGGACGCGCGGACGGCGGGACCGACTCGGGCCAGACGAGCCGACGGGCGACTGAGCCCGCTCGGCCGAGGACGGGGTCGTTCGACAGTCGACGCGCTCAAGTCCGGGCTCGAGCAAGGACGACCATGCGGGTCACCGTCGACGTCAAGGGCGAGGACAGCCGCGAACTCGAACTCGCGGACGTGGCGACCGAGGCTCCCGAGCCGACCTACGCCGACCTGCTCCGGGAGGTCGGGTTGAGCCTCCACGAGGTGAGCGTGCTGGTCGACGGCCGCCCAGTGCCCGAGGACCAGCCCGTCGAGAGCGAGCGCGTGACCGTTCTCAGACTGATCAAGGGCGGTTGATCGCGCGTAATTCGAGCGCGGCGAGGACCCCCATCTCCCGCGGCCGAGAGGTGGGCCAACCGGGGCGTGGCGACCGACGGACTGTTGACTCGCGGCGACGAACGGTCGACCGATGCACGTTCGGACGGCCCGTTCCGAAGACGCCCTCGCAGTCAGGCGCATCCTCGACGCCGCGATGCTCGAGCCCGGCGACGTCGAGACCCGGATCGGAGACGGCGACGTCCTCGTCGCCGGCGATCGACGGGGCGGGCCCGACGGAACCGACGAGCGACTTCTCGGCGCGCTCGTCCTCGAGCCCCGCGAGCGGGGCGCCCACGTCGCGGCCGTCGGCGTCCGTCATCGCCACCGCGGCCGGGGGATCGGTCGGCGACTGGTCGAGCGTGCCCTCGAGCGCGAACGGCGGCTGACTGCGCGCTTCGACGAGAGGGTGGACCCGTTCTACGAGCGGCTCGGCTTCGAGATCGAACCGATCGGCGAGGGACGACGCCGGGGTGTCGTCGTGGCGAGTCGACACGAGTGAGAGCCGGCCCCGGGCCCCGTCCCGTGCCGGCGGAAGTTTAACACGGAGTGCGTGGTACGATCCGTCGCATGGCGCTCCAACGGCTGCTCAGCGGAGATCCGTCGAAGAGTTCGAAGCTGTACATCGCGATCGGCCTGCTCTCGCTCGCGAAGGCGATCGTCGTCTACAAGGACCGAAACCGATTCCGGCGGGAGCTGATCGACGCCGCGCTGTTCCTCGGCGTCGGCATCACGCTCCGGAAGTACAGCCAGCTCAAGGCCGAAAAGCGCGAGGAGATCGAGTCGCAGGTGCCCGACTGGCTGGCCGGCGCCGCCCAGTCCGAGGCTGCCAGACGGGGCGTCCGTTCGGTCGCGAAACGAAAGCTCGGCGGGGAGTCCGAGCCGGAGCCGACGCTGCGCGACCGCGCTCGAGACGCCGTCTCGCGGTAATCCCGGCTTCGGATAGCGACCGTTTTCCCGTCCTGCAGACGCAGTTCGCTCGGATTACGAGGAGTTGGTCGGCTCGAGCGTCGCCGTGAAGTGACGGATTTCGGCCATCTCGGGTTCCTCGACGATCTGGAGTTCCGAGACCTCGTCGCGTCGCTCGAGGACCGCAGCGGCGGTCTCGGCGACGTGCTCGAGGTGCTCGCGGTGGTAGGTTCGGCGGGGTAGCGCCAGCCGAACCAGCTCCGGGCGGTCGGCGTCGGGGAACGCGAAGCTCCCTAGCTCGACTCCCCGGACCCCGCCCTCGCGGTAGAGCTCGCAGACCAGCGCCTGCCCGGGGAACGCCTCGGGCTCGAGGTGAGGGAGGAAGGCGCCGGCGTCGAGGTAGACCGCGTGCCCGCCCGCGGGCGTGTAGATCGGGACGCCGACCGACTCGAGGGCGTCGGCGAGCTCCCGGACCTGCTCGACGCGGTCGGCGACGTAGGCCTCCTCGACGGCCTCCCGGAGGCCGACGGCCATCGCCGCGATGTCCCGGCCCGCCATTCCGCCGTAGGTGGGAAACCCCTCGTAGAGGATCGCCCGCTGTTTGCACTGCTCGTACAGCGCCTCGTTGTCGGTGGCGACGAACCCGCCCGCGTTGGCGAGGCCGTCTTTCTTCCCGCTCATCACGACGGCGTCGGCCAGCCCGAGCTGTTCGCGGGCGACGTCGGCGACTGACGCGTCGGCGAACTCGTCTTCGCGCTCGGTGACGAAGTGGGCGTTCTCGGCGAACCGGCAGGCGTCGATCACGAACGTCGCACCGATCTGGTTGGCAAAGTCCCACACTCGCCGCGTGTTCTCGACGGAAACGGGCTGGCCCGCCGCGGAGTTGTTCGTGATCGTCTGGACGACGACCGGGACCCGCTCGGGGCCGTACTCCTCGACGACTGCGCGGGCGCGCTCGAGCGACGTGTTCCCCTTGAACGGGCCGTCCGCGTCGGGGTCGCGGGCGTCGTCGACCGGACAGTCGACGGGGTCGGCACCCTGGTTGGCGATGTGGGCTCGCGTGGTGTCGAAGTGGGTGTTGTTCGGAACGACGTCGCCCTCCTCGACGAGGGTGCCGTAGAGGACGTTCTCCGCCCCGCGACCCTGGTGGGCCGGGACGACCCGCGAAAAGCCCATCACGTCGGCGACGGCCTCTTCGAGTTCGCCGAAGCTGCGCGAGCCCGCGTAGGCCTCGTCGCCCCGGAGCAGCGCCGCCCACTGCTCGTCGCTCATCGCGCCCGTCCCGCTGTCGGTGAGCAGATCGACGAAGACGTCCGCCGAGTCGAGGTTGAAGACGTTGTACCCGGCCTCCTCGAGGGCCCGTTCGCGCTTCGCTCTCGAGGGGAGGTGGATCTGCTCGACGACCTTCGACTTGTATCCGACCATACCGAGACGACGCGATCCGGGCAGTTCAAATCGAGTGACGGAACGTGGGGACGGACGGCGTCGCTCGCTCGTCGACGGACCCATTCGGGGTGCGTCGTCCGAATACTGCCATCGGCGGTCGGATTCGCGGACGACCCCGTCCGTTCGTAACATTGGCAACCACAACGCCCGCGAGACGCACCGTTATTAAGTATGGATAATAATGATCGAGTATGGCAGGTTACGACCAGACGCTCCGACCGTTTCTCTGGCGCGCGGAACGGCTACACCCCGACCAGGAGGTCGTCTCCCGGACCGGCGACGGAATCGTTCGCAACACCTACGCGGAGTACGGCGACCGCACCCGACAACTCGCGAACGCCCTCGAGGACGCCGGGATCGGCGAGGGCGACCGCGTCGGCACCTTCTGCTGGAACCACCACCGCCACGCGGAGGCCTACTTCGCGGTGCCGAACAGCGGGAGCCAGCTACATACGATCAACCCGCTGCTCCCGGCCGAACACATCCAGTACATCGTCGAGAACGCCGAAGATCGGCTGGTGTTCGTCGACCCGTCGCTGCTCGATCCCCTCGAGGCGGCCTACGACGCCGACGCCTTCGAGAGCGTCGAGCAGTTCGTCGTGATGGGCGACGCGGTGCCGGAGACCGACCTCGGGCCCGTCACCGACTACGAGTCCTTTATCGGCGCCCAGTCAGCCGAATACGAGTGGCCCGAACTCGACGAGGACAGCCCCGCCGGGATGTGTTACACCTCGGGGACGACGGGCAAACCGAAGGGCGTCGAGTACACCCAGCAGATGCTCTGGAGCCACACGATGATGACGCTGACCCCGCAGGGACTCGGCATCGCCGAGGACGACGTCGTCATGCCCGTCGTTCCGATGTTCCACGTCAACGCGTGGGGGCTGCCGTTCTCGACGACCGCCGCGGGCGCGAAACACGTCTACCCCGGCCCCTCGCCCGACCCCGCGGACCTGGTCGAACTCATCGAGGAGGAGGGCGTCACGATCACCGCAGGCGTGCCGACGGTCTGGCTCGGCGTCTTGGAGTACGTCCAGGAACACGGCGCCGACCTCTCCTCGCTCGAGCGGATCGTCATCGGGGGGAGCGCAGCGCCCAAGAGCCTGATCCGCGAGTTCGACGAGATGGGCGTCGAGGTCGTCCACGCCTGGGGGATGACCGAGATGTCGCCGCTTGGTACCGTCGCTCACCTCAAGGAGGGACTCGAGGATCTCCCCGCGGAGGAGCAGTACGAAAAACAGGCCACGCAGGGGCTGATCGTCCCCGGCCTCGAGTTCACGGTCGTCGACGACGACGGCGAGGAAGTCGAGTGGAACGGCGAGGAGTTCGGCGAACTCTACGTCCGCGGGCCGTGGGTCACCGACTCCTACTTCGAGCGCCCCGACGCCGACGAGGAGGATTTCGAGGGGTCGTGGCTCAAGACGGGCGACATCGTCACCGTCGACGAGGACGGCTACGTCAAGATCGTCGACCGCGCGAAGGACGTGATCAAAAGCGGCGGCGAGTGGATCTCCTCGGTCGAACTCGAGAACGCGATCATGGCCCACGACGCCGTCAGCGAGGCAACCGTCATCGGCGCGCCCCACGAGAAGTGGCAGGAACGCCCCGTCGCGTTCGTCGTCCCGACCGAAAACGCCGGGATGAGCGAGGACGAACTCCACGACGAGGTCCGGTCGCTCGTCGCGGAAGACTACCCCGACTGGTGGACCCCCGACGCGGTCGTCCGCATCGACGAGGTGCCCAAGACGGCGACCGGCAAGTTCGACAAGAAGGTGCTGCGCGAGGAGTACGAGACCGCGGCGCTGCTCGAGGACGAGTAGCGCTCCCCGGATCGACCGCGGGGACGGCTTCGAATCGACGCTCCGCTAGCTCGACGCGGCGAGCGGTCGGCTCTCGGACTCGCGAACGCGGAACCGGTCGGTCGTCGCGGCGATACGCGGCCGGGACCGCCCCGCCGTCAAAGCAGCAGCGACAGCGCGGCCAGGACCAGGAACGCGAGCACGAGCCACTTCGCGATGGTCATGGAGACGCCCGCGACGCCGCCGGCGCCGAGCGCCGCGGCGATCAGTGCGATGACGAAGAACAGGAGTGCCAGTTCTAGCATACCTCGTGTTTCGAGGGGATAGCAAAAGTGCGTTGAGCCTGAATCTGCCAAACGGTAACGATTCGGGCGCGAAAAACGGCGGCATCGGGCGCGAACGGTCGCCCGCTCCGGGTGCTAGAAGAGCCCCTGAGTCAGCTCGAGGGTCTCTTCGCGGTCGTCCCAGTCGACGAAGATGGCGACGCTGGTCGCGCTGGTGATGATGTCGTGGACGTTGATGCGGGCCTCCGCCAGCGGGTTGACGATCTCGCCGATAATACCCGGCTGGTTGGGCAGTTCGCCGCCGGTGACCCGGACGACCGCCAGCGACTCGTCGACGGTGACGCTCGAGAGTTCGTCGCGAGCGATGACCTCCCGGTGGAGGATGGTCTCGGAGCGCTCGGCGTCGTCCTCGTCGACGTAGAAGGTGATGCTGTCGAGCCCGCTGGCGACGGCGTCGATGTTGATGTCGGCCTCGCTGAGGGGTTGGGAGAGGTGGTTGAACACGCCCGGCTGGTTGCGGATCGCACGGCCCGCGACGGTCAGGCAGGCCAGCGGTCGCTCCCGGAGGTCGACCAGGTTCTCGAACTCGCCCTCGATGCTCGTGCCGCCCGAGAGGAGGTCGCCGTGCTGGTAGTGAACGACCCGAACCGACAGGGTTCCGTCCTTGTAGGAAAGCGCCGAGGGTGCGACGACCTCCGCACCCCGGAACGAGAGGTTACGGAGCTCGTCGACGGAGATCTCGCCGACGTTGCGGGCGCCCTCGACGACGTTGGGGTCGCCGGTCATGACGCCCTCGACGTCGGTGACGATGACGACCTCGTCGGCGTCCATGTACTTGCCCATCATCACGGCGGTCGTGTCGCTGCCGCCGCGACCGAGCGTCGTCACCGAACCGTCCGGTCCCTCCGCGAGAAAGCCCGTGATTACCGGGACCGTTTCGTCGAGCTCCGCGGCGACCTCGCGGGCGCGCTTCTGACTCTCCTCGACGTCGACCTCGCCGTACTCGTCGGTGACGACGGGCCAGTTCTCGCTGCCGGGCTCGAGGAACGTCGCGTCGACGTCGCGGGCCGACAGCGCGGCCTTGAGCATTCGGACCGAGGTCCGCTCGCCCATACTGACGATCTGGGCGCGGTCGGCCTCGTCGGTCTCGAAGGTGATCTCGTCGAGCAGTTCGTCGGTCGTCGACCCCATCGCGCTGGCGACGACGGCGATCTCGTGGCCGTCATCGACGGCCGCGGCGATCGAGTCGGCGGCGCGGTTGATTCGGTCGCCGCTGCCGAGACTCGTGCCTCCGAACTTCGCTACGACGCGCATACTGACACCTCGCGGTCCGACGGTAACCTGGTGGATGGACTCATGCGAGGTGGTTGCAAGGGCGGGCAGATAACTGTGTCTCATCGGTTCCACTTTTACCCTCACCGATCCCACCCCCGTCTTCGCCCCCGGTCGACGCGGAGACGGTGCGCGTTCGGACTCGGGGTGATTCCAACTGGATTTATGTTTGTGGGTGTCATTACCACACCCCAATGAACGTACGGGACGCACTCGAGGCCGACGCCGACGCGCTGGCGGCGATCGCCGACTCCCCGACCGACGTGATGCGGAACCTGGTCCACGACCGCACCGTCCGGGTCGCCGAGGACGGTACGCACGACCCGAACGCCGACGTCTCGGAGTCCCAGTACGCCGGCTCGGATCCGGAGGACCTGCTCGGCTTCGTCAGTTTCGACGCGCGCGAGGATACCGTCCACGTCACCCAGCTCGACGGCACCCCCGACGCCTGCAAGCGGCTGCTCGCCGAACCGGTTCGGTTCGCCGAGCGCGAGGGGATGGCCGTCGAGGTGTTGATCGCGTCCGACGCCGGGTTGATCGAGGACGCGGCCCGGGAGCTGGGGTTCGACCGCCGCGGTTCGGGGCCGCGGTTCGACGGCGCCTCGACGGTTCGGTTTCGCCTCGAGGGCTAATTCCCGTCCTGCCGTTTCCGCCTTCAGTCTCGGCCGACGACCGCTTCGGCCTCGAGATCCAGGTACTCGAGGGCGGTCCGGAAGAAGATATCGCGCAGCGTTTCCCGCGGCAGGTCGCGCTCGAGCAGTTCGACTCGCTCCTCGCGGTACCGGTACGGAATATTCGGCGCGTCGGAGCCGTACATGATCGACTCGGAGAGCGCCGCGAGGGTCTCGTCGGCGATCGAGGACGGATCGAATCCGATCGTCTCCGGGGCCGCCCTCGCCATCGCGACCGTCGTGTCGAGATAGACGCCGTCGTACTCCCGCGCGAACGCGAAGAACCGATCGACCTCGTACGTTCCCATGTGGGCACAACAGACCCGGAGCTCGGGGTAGGAGTCGAGCAGCTCGGCGAAGGCGTCCGCGCCCACGTAGGGGCTGTCCTCGAACATCGGCGCCGTTCCGCCGTGGTAGGTGATCGGCCGATCGCGCTCGGCGGCGGCCTCGAGGGCGTCCTCGAGGCGCGGATCCGCGGGCCGACACTCCTGGACCGGGCAGTGGATCTTCAGCCCGCGCGCGCCGGCGTCGAAGGCGTCCCGGACGACGGTCGCGACGTCGTCGTCGGGATGGACCGTCGCAAACGGAAGCAGGCGATCCGAGGACGCGGCTCGCTCGAGCACCCACCCGTTCAGCTCGCGGGCGATTCCGGGCTCGTGGGCGTAGGGCAAGGCGACGAAGGCGGCGACGCCGGCCGCTCGGAGGACGTCCTCGATTTCCACGGGCGCGGTGGGCAGCGGGAACTCCCAGCCGGCCTCTCGGCGGAGCGATCGACGGATCGCCGCCAGCAGTCGCTCGGGGAGGACGTGGGTGTGGACGTCGATGGCGGGGCGGAACGGGACGGACCGATCGTCGGACGACGGGTCGGCGTCCTCGGTCGGTGGTTCAGCTCCGTCGAGCGGCGCGTCGGCGCGTTCGGGCGGTGAATCGTCGTCTTCGGGGGACATGTAGAGCGGGAATCGGCGTCAGCTGAACTTCTGGACGGTCACGTCGAGCGTGTCGAGGTCGACGATCGGCGCGAATCCGGCGTCGGGGTCGATGTTGACGCTGCGCTGGAAGTCGGTCTGGGCCTGCCAGCAGCCAGAGTTGATCGCGAGGACGTTGTGGTACTTGCCGAAGCCGAGCTTGTGGACGTGACCGGTGTGGAAGATGTCGGGCACGTCCTCCATGATCAGGTAGTCCTTCTCCTCGGGCGCGAGCCGGGTGTGACCACCGAACTGCGGGGCGACGTGGCGCTTCTTGAGCAGCTGGTACATCGCCCGGTGTGGCTCGTCGTAGTTCGCTTTCTCCTCGGGCAGTTCCGCGATGACCTCGTCGAGGCTGACGCCGTGGTACATCAGTATCGAGACGCCCTCGAGGGTCACGGTCGAGGGGTTGCTGACGATCCGGGGGTCGTGTGCGGACATGATCTCCCGGAGCTCCTCGTCGAACCCGGGCTGGGGTTCCGCGAGCCGCACCGCGTCGTGGTTGCCCGGGATCATGACGACCTCGAGGTCGCCGGGGACCCGCTTTAGCCGTTCGTTGAACGCCTCGTACTGCTCGTAGATGTCGACGATGTCGAGCTCCTCGTCCTGGTTCGGGTAGACCCCGACGCCCTCGACCATGTCGCCGGCGATCAGCAGGTACTCGACGTGTTGGGCTTCGGGGGTGTGCAGCCAGTCGGCGAAGCGGTTCCATGCCTCGCCCATGAACTCCTGACTGCCGACGTGGACGTCGCTGATCAGCGCCGCCTGAACGTGACGGTCGGCCGTCGAGGGCTCGTGCGTGCGGGGAACGTCCGGAAAGTACATCGAGTCGACGAACGCGATCCCCGAGTCGTCCGCGAGGGTCCCCTCCATCGCCAACACCTCGTCGTACAGCAGTTCGTCCACGAGATCGGCGTACTCGCGATCCTTCATCACGAGCCACGGGAAGGTTCCGGTCGCGTCCTCTAGTTCGATCAGCCAGTGGCCGCTGGCGGTCGAGCGCACGTCGTTGACCAGGCCGACCATCGCGGCCTCGCTCCCGCCCGGCATCGACTGGACGGCCGTCGCGGGTCGGTGGTTGACCCGCCCGCGGAGCTTCGATCCGAGCCGCTCGAGCCGATCGCGAAACACCGAGACGAAGTCGCCGTACTCGCCGGTTCCCGTGCTCTCGCCGGTCATGTCGCCGACGATCTCGATCGAGCGCTGGAGGGGGTCTGCGGACCTGTCGCTTCCGGCGTTCCCGCGTCCCTCGCCGACCCCCTTCGTTTCGACTGGAGAACCGCCATCGTTCGGTGACGACGGCGCGCTGTCGCCTCCAGTCGAAACGGGGGCGTGTTCGGCCGTTGAGCCCGTCTGCTCGGCGGTTCGGCCGCCGTCGGAGGCCGGTTCGGTCGCGTCCTCGAGATCGGGGTCGACGTGTTCGGACCGAACGACGAGCGCGTCGTCGGGCAGCGCCTCGAGCACGCGCTCGAGGGTCGCCGCCGGATCCTCGGTCGACGCGATCCGGGTTACGGCCTCGCGCTCGGCGTTGTAGCCGCGGCTCGTGAGTTCGCTGACGATCCGGGCGGCCCCCTCGAGTGGCACACGCCTCGCATTCGCGAGCGGCGTCAAAAGGGTAGCGGATGACCGTCGTGAACGTCGGTCCGACGAACAGAAACTTGATGGCCAGGCCCGGTATAGCACGGAACGATGAGCGGTCCCGACCCCGGAGACGAGACCAGCGACGAGAGAGACGAGCCACACCGCCGCGACCCGCGCGAGGCCCCGTCGGACGGGACCGCCGAACCGAGGTCGGGGGACAACGATCGAACCGGACCCGACGGCGACTCCAGTGGCGACGGGACCGTCGTGCAACACGGCAGCTCGGGCTCCGAGGGCGACGACGTCACGATCGAGGACGACGGCGTTGTTCGCTGGTTTTTCGGGACCGACGACGATTCCGTCGTGCTGGTGCGAGACGTCCTGAGCAGCGTCGCGATCGTCGCGGTCATCGGCCTGTTGCTGTTCGGGGTCAGCGGCGTCTGGCCCCCGCTGGTGGCCGTCGAGAGCGGGAGTATGGAGCCGAACATGGAGGTCGGCGATCTCATCTTCGTCGTCGCGGACGACCGCTTCGTGGGCGACGAGGCCACCGGCGACACCGGAATCGTCACTCAGGAGAACGGCGACGACCACCAGAAGTTCGGCGAGGGCGGCGACGTCGTCGTCTTCGAACCCGACGGACAGGCCCACCAGACGCCGGTGATACACCGCGCACACTTCTGGGTCGAGGAGGGCGAAAACTGGGTCGATACCAAGGCCGAACCCGAGTACCTCGACGGCGCGAGTTGCGACCAGCTCCGGACCTGTCCGGCCACCCACGACGGCTTCGTCACGAAGGGCGACGCGAACCCCTACTACGACCAGTACCAGCGCGGCGGCGCGAACACCGACGTCGTCCGACCCGGCTGGATCACCGGCAAGGCGTCGTTCCGCATCCCGTGGCTCGGCTACGTTCGCCTCGCGTTCGACTCGATCATGGGCGGCGTCCTCGCACCCCAGCCCGGTCTCGAGACCGTCGCGGGCGCGACCGGGACCGGTGCGCCGTTCTCGAGCGCCGAAGCGATCGGTGCGGGCGTCGGATCGGTCGCCGCGACCGGTGCGGGAGCTGCGGCGGTCGTCGGTCGGCGGCGCGGATAGGCGTCTCGCTCGAGTCGACGAAGGACCGCTAGTTCTCGAACCGCGCCTGCACGAACGGCTGGATGTCGTCGATGTTGCTCAGTCGGGAGTCCGAAAGCAGAACGGCCTCGGTCTCGTCGATCGGTACCGAGAGGCTGATCTCCTTCGTCCGGCCGTACCGGCCCTTCGAGACGACGACCGCGTTGACGATCCCGAGCATGTCGAGTTCGCTGATAAGATCCGTCACGCGGCGCTGCGTGAGGACGTCCGCGTCGATCTCCTCGCAGAGGCGCTTGTAGATGTTGAACACCTCGCCTGTGTTGATGCTGTGGACGCCGTTTTTCTCGAGCAGGATGATCGCGAAAAGGACGAGCTTCGACTGCGTGGGGAGGGTGCGCACGACCTCGACGACCCGGTCGAGTTCGATCTTGTCCTGGGCTTGACGGACGTGTTTCTCGACGATCGTCTCCGCCTGGGAGCGTTCGGCGAGTTCCCCCGCGGTTCGTAACAGATCCAGCGCCCGCCGCGCGTCGCCGTGTTCCTGGGCGGCGAAGGCCGCACACAGCGGGATCACGTCGTCGGACAGCGCGTCGGCCTTGAACGCGACGTTCGATCGGTGCTGGAGGATGTCTCGTAGCTGGTTCGCGTCGTACGGCGGGAAGACGATCTCTTCCTCGCCGAGACTGGACTTGACCCGGGGGTCGAGGAAGTCGGTGAACTTGAGGTCGTTCGAGATCCCGATGATCGACACTCGCGAGTTCTCGAGTTCGGAGTTCATCCGGGAGAGGTTGTAGAGGGTATCGTCCCCGCTTTTCTCGACGAGCTTGTCGATCTCGTCTAACATGATGACGACGACCCGCTCGTCGTAGTCGACGGCCTCGAAGAAGACGCTGTAGACCCGGTCGGTCGGCCACCCGGTCATCGGTACCTCCTGGAACGACTCCCTGTCGGCCTCGAGCTCGTCGATCCGGGCCAGCACTTCCTCGCGGTCGGAAAACGGCGTGGACGCGAGCGGGTGAGCCGAGTCGGCGTCGGGTTCCAGTTCGTTGCTCGACCCCCCCGTTTCTACTGGAGAACTCGGTGACTGCGGGTCGGTTCCTGTTCCAGACGAAACGTCGCCTGTCGGGACAGTACCGCCGGTTCCGTCCGTCGACTGCTCGGCGGGGTCGGACGGATCGTCGGCCCCGTCGTGCTCCTCGAGGTCCGCGAGGCGGTCCTCGAGCTCGTCGATTCGCCGATCGATCCGGGCCTCGTTTTTCTCGATGAACTTGTTCGCGAGCTGGGCGAGGACGCGGTACTGCGTGTCGGTCACCTCGCAGTTGATGTACTCGACGTCGCAGGGGACACTGTACTTCTGGGAGGTGCTCTCGAGTTCCTTGCTGACGAACTTCGCGCTCGCGGTCTTTCCCGTTCCCGTCTTCCCGTAGATCAGGATGTTCGAGGGTGTCTCACCCCGGAGCGCGGCGACTAGGATCGTCGCCATCTTGTTGATCTGGTCGGTCCGGTGGGGGAGCTCGTGGGGCGTGTACGACGGACGGAGCACCTCCTTGTTCTCGAAGATCGGCTCCCCGCTGAGCAGGTCGTCGAACAGTCCCTGGCTCGGTTCCTCGTCGCCGATCGCCGTCTCCTCGAGCGTCGTCGAGAATCCGTCGGTCTCGCCCTCGACGTCGTCGGTTCGTGGCGGCTCTGGGTTGTCGTCTGACATCCGTCGTTGGAATACCCCCTGGTTTCGTGTGGAGATCCGAGTCCGAAGGCGGGAAGACAGCGTTTGAGCGGCCATCACGGCCGATTAACCGCGGTGGGGACCCGGTCCGGATCCAGTTGATGCAAACGAAACAGAGGAAGACCGCGATATTAAATTCTTCCCTTTCACCTACGTAGGATGGAATTCTTTTTCGGCGGAACGAATCGCGAGACGGACTCGAGTCGCCACGAACGGTACGGAGCCGTTGCGGGTCGGACCGAAGGAGGGCCGAACCCTCGGTCGGCGACTCACCGTATCAGCGTGGGCTTCGTCCTCGTCGGGCCCCGGTTTCGGCTTCGATCGAGTTCTCGGAGCCGTCGTTTCGGAAGTACCGTCCCGCAGCGATCGGAGAACCGTCCCCCGTCCCCTCCTGGCCGCGAGGACGAGCGATCACGGCTTCGGCAGATACCAAGCCATTCGTGGTGGCGTCATCCGAAGCGATCGGAACGAGACGCTGCCGAGGGAACGCGCCAGGGGGCCGGCGTCCCAACAGAATGGGTCCGTCCGCCACGGAGGCTGGAAAGCGACCTGAGAGTGCGAGGAATTCTCTTGCAATTTGGTGGAGCAACTACGATGTAGAGAGAAGAGAAAGAGACAACGATCCACGCGATACAGCGGAGCAGACTACGATCGAAAAGCGACGGTCGGACAAGGACGTGATCAGCCTGGAGATCGTAGTAGGCAGCGAGACGGCCAGTTTCGGGATTGGAGCGGGTAGAAGGGATCGGAACGGGCAGAACGATTCCACCGGTCGCGATCCGTTCGACAGCGGGATCGATTTCGAGTTGAAACGGAGGGGTGATCCACCACTCACCCTCCCCCACCCCTTCGTTTCGACTGGAGATCGACGAAGGAGGGAGTGGGGAGAGGGGGACTGGTCGGGAGGATTATAGCGGAGTATTTGGACGAGAGATCCTCTTCGTTGTGATATCGGGGTCTCAAGATCCTCGAGGCAGCTAAACGAGTTGGCTGCGGCTAGCTACAAAATGTCAGGTCTCGTCTAGTAATACTATATCTGTACTAGTAATCTCTAGCAAAATATTCCCTTGGGATCTAGTGCGGTTACTGTTTATAGTCTATAGATATAAAACCTTCCCTACTAGAGAACCCCCTCCCCCACCCCCTCCTTTCGACAGTTCCAGTTGAAACGAAGGGGTGGGGGGCGGTTCCCGCTTCTCTCTCCCCTCTCAACTACCGCCCGTATGCTCGTGTCTCGGTCGGACTCCTCTCTTGGGTCTCCTCACCTGTAACCTCTCTACTCACAGTCTCCCTACTCATAGCCTCCCCACTCATAGCCTCCCCACTCGTCCTCACTCGTACCGTTTCACAGATCCTCACACGTATCATAACTAATATACATGAGGTTCGATACCCTTTGTCACGGATGTCTTTCACAGAGCTCGGATACTCTACACGTCTGACGTAGGCTTAAGTGAATTCAGTTTGTAGTACGCGCAGACGCACTTCGCGGTGCTGGAGGGCCCAAAAGGATGGGATTGTTAACAGGACTCAAAGCTAGTATCTCCCGGGTTACGGATCGGTTGTTTACCGACGAAACGCCCAAGCGAATCGGAATCTACGGACCGCCAAACGCCGGAAAGACGACGCTCGCGAACCGTATCGCTCGCGACTGGACCGGCGACGCAGTCGGCACCGAGAGCCACGTTCCACACGAGACGCGCCGCGCACGCAGAAAGGAAGACGTCGAGATCGAACGTAACGGCCAGTCGGTTTCGATCGATATCGTCGATACGCCCGGTGTAACGACGAAAGTCGACTACGAGGAGTTCACCGACGAGATGGAAGAGGAGGACGCGATCCGTCGTTCTCGCGAGGCTACCGAGGGCGTCGCAGAGGCGATGCACTGGCTCCGCGAGGACGTCGACGGCGTCATCTACGTCCTCGACAGCGCCGAGGACCCGATCACGCAGGTCAACACGATGCTGATCGGCATCATCGAATCCCGCGATCTCCCGGTTCTGATCTTCGCCAACAAGATCGACCTCGACGAAGCGAGCGTCAAACGGATCGAGGACGCGTTCCCCCAGCACAAGACGGTCCCCCTCTCCGCGAAGGAGGGCGAGAACATGGACGAGGTCTACGACAACATCGCGGAGTACTTCGGGTGAGCACTCGTGCCTACGGCAACTAACCCGGACGATCCCGACGGTGACGGCGTACAGATCGACCTCATCAGCGGCGAGCGAATGGAGTCGCTGGCCTCCACGGAGAAGATCCGCATGATCCTCGACGGCGTTCACGACGGGAACATCGTCATCCTCGAGGAGGGGCTGACCCCCGACGAGGAGAGCAAGCTCATCGAGATGACGATGGCCGAGATCAGTCCCGACGCCGGCTTCAACGGGATCGAGATCGAGACCTACCCCAAATCCGAGACGAAGGACTCGTCGCTGCTCGGTCGGCTCATGGGTTCGAACGAATCGGCGGCGAAGCTGACGGTGATCGGTCCGGCGAACCAGATCGAGACGCTTCACAAGGACGAAACCCTGATCAGCGCGCTCGTGTCCCGCAACTAATGCCCCACCAGTGCACGAACTGCGGTCACACGTTTCCGGACGGCTCCAAGGAGATGCTTTCGGGCTGTCCGGACTGTGGCGGGAACAAGTTTCAGTTCGCGCCGAACCCGGACTCGACGACCGCCGACTCCGGAGCCGGCGGGGATCGATCGGAGACGAGGGAGGAGGCGGGTTCCGGATCCGAAACGGCGTCCGAGGGCGTCGCATCCCGGGCCGCCGACACCGTCCGCAGCTGGGTCTCTTCCGAATCGGTGACGGAGTCGACCGACAACGCGGCGAACTCGTCGGCCGCGAACGAGCCCGCGGCCAGTGCCGACTCGACGGATCTCGAGGAGGACGATCCGACGACAGCGGCCGACTCGAACACGTCCCCGGCCGGGAACCGAGACGGGGCGAACGCCGACCGCGACGGGGATTCGTTCGCCGAGTGGCCAGACTCGGCCCGTCGACCGGAGGACCGCTCTTTCGCGCCGGAGGAGACGCCGATCGACGACGCCGACGGCCGCTCCGCCACGCGGTCGACGGACGAACCGGCGACTGACCCTCGATCGGACTCGGCGACCGACCCTCGATCGGACTCGGCGACCGACCCTCGATCGGACTCGGCGACCGACACGCGGGAGCGCGAGCACGAGACGGCGACGATGGCGGAGTCGGAGGATTCGGCCCAGGCCAGCGCCCGCAGCGAGGTCGTCCCGGCCGACGACCTTCCGTCCGGCTCGAGCGCGGCCCGACGGGGCGATCCCATCACCGAGGTCGACCCGATCGACGACGGCGAACGCGAGCGGACGCCCGACGACGGTCGCGTCGTCAGCGAGCCCTCCGGCGAACGGCCATCGATCGAGGAGCTCCGAGCCGAGCTCAACGAACAGTTCGAGAGCATCAAGATCCTCCGACCCGGACAGTACGAACTCAACCTCATGGAACTGTACAACCGTGAGGAGTACATCATCTCGCTCCAGGAGGACGGCCGCTACGTTATCGACGTCCCCGAATCCTGGCACGACGACGCGGACGAGTGAGCCCGACCCCCTCGTTTCGACTGTAACCTCGAGTACCGCCTCCCGAAGCGCCCCGTTCCGGCGAAGCGTTGCAGTCGAACCGACGGTGCGCGAACGACCGTCGGGGGGTCGCGCCGCCCCCGTCGGGACGATTGCGTCCTCGAACGACGAGCCGTCGCCCTCGCTTCGAGCCCTCGCGGGGTCGCGATTTCGACCGAGACAGATGGATTTAAGCGACGCGGCCGATAGCCTCCGAACATGAGTACCCCAACCAAGGCCGTTCTCGCCACGATCGCCGCGTCGGCGCTGCTGTCGGTCCTGATCATTTTCCAGACCGTTCTCGTCTAATGTTCGCCGCTCGAGAACTCTCGAGCGCGGTCGCGGCGGTCCGGGAGGAACACGCGCCCGACGCCGTCGTCGTCGACTGCGAGCGCGACTTCGAGACGCTTCCCCCGGCCCAGGCCGAGGAGCTCGGACTGCTCGTGGACTCGCTCGAGCCGGCGACGTACCCGGCCGCGTGGCTCCCCGAGGACGTCCCGGAGCTGCTCGCCCGCTACGCAAGCGGCGACTTCACGGTCGGGATGCCCGGCGACGGAAGCATCGCCTGGACCCGCCAGACCGACCCGCCGACGATCATCGTCAAACCTCGTGTCGAGGGATCGCCCGAACCGTTTCTCGACTTTCTGCTCGCGGAGGCGCTCGTCGAGGTCGGGCTGGGCGTTCCCGAACACTTCATCGGTTTTTTCGAAGACGAGTATCCCGCTCTCGAGCGGGCGACGACACTCGACCCGGCTGGCACGTACCAGGTCGCCGCGGCGCTGTACGACGGCTGGACGGGACTTCGCACGCGCGAGGTGTTCGCCGCGTGGGACGACGCCCATCCGGGGCTGGCCGACGCCTGGCGAGACGCGGGCGCTCGGCTGGAGGAGCGGGTGTCCGGACTGCCGGAAGCCGTCGCCCGTGGCGAGACCGACTTCGCGGACGCGACCGAACTCGCCTGCGCCGCGATCAAACACGGGCTCGAGCTGCCGGCACCGTTCGCCGCGCTCGACACCGACGCCTACCGGGATCACGGGTCGGACTACGCGGTGACGTGGGCCGAAAAGACGTTCGACGCGCTCGAGGACTAGAACACCGCCTCGACGGTGCCGTCCTCGCCGAGATCGATGGTGCCGTCGAACAGCTCGCGGAACCGCTCGACGAACGCCTCGTCGTGGGGTTCCTCCGAGAGGTGGAACAGGCCGACGGCGTCGTGCTCCTCGAGCAGTTCGAGGATGCGCTCGGCGGCCTCGAGGGCTCGCTCCTCGCCGGCGTAGTAGGCGAGTTCGGTCACCGAGTCGAAGCTGATCCGGAGTTTCCCGTCGTGATCCGAGAGGAACCCGTCGATGTGGTCGACGATGCCGTCGACGTCGTCGGGGGCGGCGACGTAGTGGACGGTGTCGCTGGATCGCCGCGAGTAGCCCCGTTCGATGCTCAGGGTATCCAGAATTTCGGCGCGGGTCTCGTCGACGTCGTAGTACTCGAGTTTCTGTCTGGCTTCGCGGGCGGTCGTTCGCGTGGAGACGACCAGAAAGTTGTCGGTGTCGGTCTTGAGAAAGTCGGTGTCGATGCGGTCGGTCTCACCGGTGCTCGGGTGCAACAGAAGGATACCGGTGCCCCCGGGGACCGTCTCGGGGGTCCCCTCGATCGCCAGTTCGTACTCCATATTGCGTGATCAATTGGCGGAACTGACTTAGTTCTGCGGATGTGTCGTCCGGCAGCACGCGACGCCCGCGCTCGAGTCCGCCGAATCCGGCCCGTGTCGTCACCTCGCAGACGGAAACGGGTCCTCGAGACGGCCCGGCCGCTCCGTCGGAGACGATCGATCGGCGGTGGATGGCGCTGTCGCTGGCTCGGTTCGGCTTCGACGAGAAGGATCGAGAGGTTGGAATCGCTACGGTTTCTCGCTCGGCCCGCCTCCGATGCCCACGGATTTCGGCCGTCCGACACCTCTCCACTTCTCTCTTTTTAGGCCAGCCTAAAGAATCTGCCGATAGCGTTCCGGTCGAGAGCCGAACCCGTTTTGATCCTCTGGGGAATGCGTATCGGTATGAGCGTACGCGAAGAGTTCGACGAGTGGGCTACGAGCGGCCGCGACAGGGGAATGGAGGAACGACACTGGCACACCGCAAAGCACGCGCTCGCGCGGATGCCCGTCGAGCCTGGCGATACCGTCCTCGATCTGGGCTGCGGCAGCGGCTACGCCGGCCGCGCGCTGCGGGACACCAAGGAGGCCGGGCGGGTCTACGGGCTCGACGGCTCGCCCGAGATGGCCCGCAACGCCGCGGGCTACACCGACGATCCGCAGGTGGGTTACGTCGTCGGCGACTTCGGCGCCTTGCCGTTCGACGACGACTCGATCGACCACGTCTGGTCGATGGAGGCCTTCTACTACGCCGCCGGTCCCCACGAGACCCTCGAGGAGATCGCGCGGATCCTCCGGCCGGGCGGCACGTTCTACTGCGCCGTCAACTACTACGAGGAGAACGTCCACTCCCACGAGTGGCAGGAGAACATCGCCGTGGAGATGACCCGCTGGGACCGCGACCAGTACCGCGAGGCCTTCCGCGCGGCGGGTCTCTCGGTCGCCGAACAGGACAACGTTCCGGATCGGGAGATCGCCATCCCCAGCGAGGCGGAGTTCCCCCTCGAGGAGTGGGACACCCGCGAGGCGATGGTCGAGCGCTACCGCGAGTACGGCACCCTGCTCACGGTCGGGGTCGCGCCCTGACCCCGGGTTCGAGCCGAAACGGTCGGCCCGAGACGGCCGATCCGAATCCGTCGACCCGAACCCGCCGACCGGTCGTCCGCGTTACTCGAACCGCTCGCCCGCCGGAATCGTCACCTCGAGCCAGTTCTCCTCCGGCGGCAGCGGGCAGTCGAACGTCTCGCTGTAGGCGCAAAATGGCGTGTACGCGAGGTTGAAGTCGACGACCAGTTCGTCGCCGGTCTCGAGGTCCCGATCCGCAGCGAGTTCCATGTACCGTCCGCCCTCGTAGGTCTGCTGGCCCGTCGTCTTGTCCCGGAACGGGACGAAGTAGGGCTCCTCGTTCGGGCTCTCGAGCTGGTAGGCCGCCAGCTCGAACGTGCCGTCCTCGAGGTCGTCGTCCTCTCGATCTAACTCGAGCTCGAGCGTCGCGGCCCGAAGGTACCGCATCTCGCGGCCCGCCGTCGTGTCCATCAGGACGACCTCGGGATCGTCGTGGGCGGTCACGGTCGCGGTCACCCGGTAGGTCGGATCGGGCTCGAAGTACTCCAGTCCCTCGAACCCGTCGCGGTCCTCGGGCGGTACCGGCGACTGGGGGTGCTCGGCGAAGAAGTCGTCCTTCTCGGCGCGTTTGGACTCGAGTTCCGCGCGCCACTCGTCGACGTCGATCGAATCGCTCATACGGTCGGTTGGGAATCGAACGGGGAAGGCGTTGTGCTCCGGCGCCGAACGCTTCACGTATCCGCCGATTGTTACTAACTACCCAGGAAGAGTTATTAGCCCCGGCGGCCGAGGACGGGTATGTGGCCGTGGGAACACGCGATCGTCGGATACGTCGCGTACTCGCTGTTCTGTCACGCCTACTACCGCGACTCGCCCGGCGGGCTCGAGGCGTTCGCGATCGTCTTCGCCTCCGTCCTCCCCGACCTGATCGACAAGCCCCTGGCCTGGGAGTTCGAGATCTTTGAGGTTGGCTACGCGATCGGCCACTCGATTTTCTTCGCCGTTCCCCTGTCGATCGCCGTCGGCGCGCTCGCGCGGTCCCGAGGCAGATTTCGGGCCGGCCTCGCCTTCGCCCTCGGCTACCTCGCGCACCTCCCCGCCGACGTCCTCGACGGCTACCTCCGAGACGGCCACCTCAGCTTCTGGGTCCTCCTGTGGCCCCTCGAGCAGGATCAGGCGCAGCTCTACGCTCGCGAGACGAGCATCGGCGTGGTCGACCAGTTCTTCGTGTACTTCTTCCGGTACCTCTTCCAGCTGCTGTCGGGCGACCTCTCGCCGTACCTCCTCTTCCAGTTCGGGCTGGCCGGGATCGCCGGCTTGCTGTGGCTCTACGACGGCGCGCCGGTGCTCCGGGACTCGCTGCTCGCGGTCAAGCGCCTGCTCGAGCGGTCGATCGCGCTGGCGACCGACTCTCGGAGCCGCTGACGCGATCGGTCGTCGGTCCCTGCCGAAGTTTATATCCGAAGCCGCGGCTACGGTCCGTCAACGCTATGAGCGACCGACGATGAGTACGGCAGGAATGACCGACTGGCGCTCGATCTTCGGCCACCCCCAGCCCTACGACGAGCAGGTCGACGGTATCGAGACCGCCATCGACACCGCTCGAGACGGCGGCTACACCGTCGTCGAGGGCGCCTGCGGCACCGGGAAGACGATGATCGCGCTCACCGCCGGGATCGACCTCGTTCGCGATCCCGACACCGACTACGAGCGCGTGTTCGTCCTCACGAGCGTCAAACAGCAGCTTCGCCAGTTCGAGGCCGACCTCGAGACGATCAACGCGAACCTCCCCGACGACTGGAACCCCGTCTCGGGGCTGACCCTCGTCGGGAAGGCCGACGTCTGCCCGTACAACCGCGCGGGCGCGGGCGGGATCGACGACGGCAATGTCTACGACCGCTGCGAGAGTCTGCGCGATCGCACCCGCGAGCTTACCGGCGAGGGCGGCGAGACGACCGCGGGCACGCTGACCGCCCGCGCCCGCCAGCAACAGACCGGTCTCGCCGACAGCGGCGCGACGGGAGCGACGGGACGATTCCTCGAGACCGCCGGGGAGACCGCGGCCTACCCGCCGGAGATGCCGACCTACGGCGACGGCGGCGCGGTCGGCGCCGAGACCGAGTACTGCCCGTTCTACGCCCAGTACCTCGAGGACCTGCCCGACGAGGACGACGGCGACCCCGCCGAGGCCGTCCCCTTCGATTTCACCGACGCCGGGATGTTGACCCCCGACGACCTCGTCGCGCGCTCGGTCCGTCACGGCACCTGTCCCCACTCCGTGATGGGCGCCGCGCTGGGCCACGTCGAGGTCGTCGTCGGCAACTACTACCACGCGTTCGATCCGACCACGACGACCGCGTTCACGGGCGCTCTGCTCGACGACTCGACGTTCGTCGTCTGTGACGAGGCCCACATGCTCGAGCCCCGCGTGCGCGATCTGGTCAGCGACGGCGTCGCCGACGGGACGTTGCGGGACGCCGAGACGGAGCTCTCTCGAGTGCTCCAGCCGATCAGGTTCGAACGCGAGGGTCGCCAGGCACAGGGCGGTTCGAAGACGGCCGACGCCGACCTCGTTCGCGGTGAACTCGAGGAGATCGACGTCTCCGTCGAGGAACTCTCGCGTACGCTCGAGTTCGTTCGGGACCTCCGGGACGAACTCGACCGCCGCGTCACCGCCCACCTCGACCGGAACCACCGGGGGTGGCAGTCGAGCCCGACCGAGCTCTCGGATGCGGAGATTCCACTGCGCGACCCCCAGGAGCCTGCCGTCGACGATCTCACCGAGTGGGCCGCCGACGCGGGGTACGGCGACGCCGTCTGGGTCCGGGCCGAGAACGTCGGTGCCGTCGTCGAGCGCGTGTTAAACGAGGCGGAAGACGAGGACCGAACCCGCGCGGCACCCGCCGTCGGCCGCGTCCTCGGGGAGTGGTACCGCCGGGACCACACCGACTACTTCCGGGAGATCGAACTCGAGCGCACCTGGGACGAGACTGAGCCGGCCGACTCCTGGCGGCGTGTCTACACCGCCAGGCTCGCTTTGCACAACTGCGTGCCCAGCGACGCGATCGGCGACCGCCTGGCGGCGTTCGGCGGGGGGATCCTGATGAGCGCCACCCTCGAGCCCGTCGAGGCGTTCACCGAAGTGACGGGGCTGGACTACCTCGCCGACGAGCGGGATCGGCCGATCGTCGAACGGCGCTACGGCCTGCACTTCCCCGGGGAGAACCGCGAGAGCTTCGCGGTCGCCGCGCCCAAGTACACCTACGACAACCGGGGCCGTCCCGGCGACTCGAACGCGACGCGGACCCACTACGCCGACGCCGTCGCGACGGTCGCCCGCCTCCCGGGCAACGTCCTCGTCGGGATGCCCAGCTACGCGGAGGCCGAGTGGATCGCGGGCGCCCTCGAGGATCGGATCGAGAAACCCGTCCTGCTCGACGCCGCCAGCGACGACGAGCGGACCCAGTCGCTCAAACGGGAGTTCTTCGCGGGCGAGGGCAAGGTGCTCGTCACGAGCCTGCGGGGAACGCTCACCGAGGGGGTCGACTACAGCGGCGACCGCCTCGCGGCCGCCGTGGTCTGTGGCGTCCCGATCGTCAACACGTCGAGCCCACGGACGACGGCCGTGCGCCGGGCCTACGACGACGCCTTCGGCGACGGGTTCGAGTACGCGCTGACGATCCCGGCGGTCCGGAAGGCCCGCCAGGCGGTCGGCCGGGTCATCCGCTCGGCCGAGGACGTCGGCGTCCGGGTCCTGCTCGACGAGCGCTACGCCCGGGACAGCTGGGACTCGGTGCGGGAGTACCTCCCCGACGACGGCGAGTTCCAGCCCGTCAGCCCCGACATGCTCGAGGTCGGTCTCGATCGGTTCCGCTCGCGACGCTCTTGACCCCTCCCAACGGTTTTCCCCCTGCCCGTCGTCGAGCCCGCATGGTCAGTGGCCGAACGGTCATCAACGCGATCATCGGTGCGATCGTCGGTATCGTCCTCTCGTTCATCCCCTTTTCCACCGTTATCGGCGGCGCCGTCGCTGGCTTCCTCGAGGGGCCGAACGACCGCGACGGAGCGATCGTCGGCGCCCTCGCCGGCGCGATCGCGTTCGTCCCGATCGCCGCGGCCGCCGTGTTGGGGATCGGCTTCGTCGGGTTCGGGTTCGGCGTCGCCGCCGCGCCCGCGGAGGGCTTTGCGTTCGTCGTCCTGCTGATCCTCGTCGGGGTCCTGTTCGCGTTCGTCTACACCGTCGGCCTCTCGCTGCTCGGCGGGTATCTCGGAGCCTACCTCGCGCGGAAGTACCCGACGCGGCACGCGCGAACGCGGGAGACGATCGGGATGGACCGAGACCGCTCGAGCGACGGTCGCGCCCGGAGACGCGATCGCACGTCGACCGACCCCACGTCTCGAGCGCCGTCCCGACGGCCGAACGAGCGCGGTCGCACGGAACCGGCGCGCGCGGACGATCCGGAATCCGAGAGCGCAGACTCCGACCTCGAACCCGACCGTCCGTCATCCGGATGGTCGGACCCGCCGCGGCGACGCGGGGACGATCCCGACGAGCGAGGCTAACAGTCACTCGTATCGGAGCGCGTCGATCGGATCCGTCCGGGCGGCCCGCCAGGCCGGGTACAGCCCCGAGAGGATCCCGACCAGGAGCCCGACGCCGACCGCGAGCGCCACGTACTCGTAGGGGTAGACCAGCGGGAGGTCGATGTACCACGCGCCCAGATAGCCCGCGACCAGCCCGAGGGCGGTCCCCAGGATCGCCCCGACGACGCCCAGGATCACCGCCTCGGCGAGGAACAGCCCGAGTACGTCGCGGTTCTGGGCCCCGACGGCCTTCATGATCCCGATCTCTCGGGTTCGCTCGGTGACGCTGACGAGCATGATGTTCGCGATCCCGATCGAGCCCACCAGCAGAGAGATCGCCGCGATCCCGACGATGAAGTTCTGCAACAGGTCGAGGACGTCCTCGAGTTGCTGGAGCAACTCGGCGCTGGTCTGGAACGTCATCGCGAGTTCGTCGCCGAGGAACTCGCTGGCGTCGGACTCGTCGCTCTCGAGGTAGTCGATCGCGGCTTCACGGGCGGCGTCGACGTCGGCCGAGTCGGCGGAGGGTGCCTCGACGACGACGGCGAGAAAGCGCACGTCGCCGCCGTCGGTCTCCGCGTTCGTTTCGACGGTTCCGTCGCTCCCGTTCGCTTCGCTGGCTCCCTGGCCGTCGGCTTCGGTTTCGTTCGCGCCGCCCGCGGGACCGATCGGTCCCTCGCCGCCGTCGAGTCCGGCGGCGTCGGCCTGCTCGAGGTAGTACGGATCGGTCGGCACGTAGAGCCGCGGGGAGGATTCGAACCCCTCGAACGGGCTCAACCCCTCGTTGCTGTCGGTGATTCCGACCACCTCCGCGGTCGTCGATTGCCCCCCGAGGGTCGCGATCGCGATCTCGTCGCCGACGCTGACGTTCTCCTCGAACTGGCCCGCCGCCGCGGGGTTGAGGACTGCCTCGCGCTCGCCCTGTTCGAACTGCCTGCCCTCGCGGAGGTTCTCCTCGCGGATGTAGGAGGGCCCGGTCGCGATCACCCCGTCGCCCTGGGCGACGCGCTCGTCGCCGTTCGAGATCGCCTGACTCTGGATCGGCGCGTAGCCGTAGGCGGCGTCGACGGCCTCGAACCCCTCGATCGTCTCGAGGTCGTCCCCGCTGACGACCGGTTGAGCGCCCGCCAGCGGCCCGCCCTCGGTGTCGGGGTCGGCCGCCCAGCCGTAGACGTTGCGCTGGTCGTCCGGGCTGATGTCGCCGACGATCCCCGCCTGCAGGCTCGCGCCCAGCGTGACGAACGCGATCACCGCGGCGATCCCGATCACGATGCCGAGCGTCGTCAGCGCCGAGCGGAGCTTGTGGCCCCGGATCGAGCGCCACGACAGCCGCAGGCTCTCGAGGGGGTTCATCGATCCTCCCTAGCGTCGTCGGCCGGATCGCCGGGCTCGCCCGCCGATCCGAGTTCCTCGATCCGCTCGATCTTCCCGTCGAGCAGGTGGACGATTCGCTCGGCGCGCTCGGCGACGTGGCGCTCGTGGGTGACGACGACCAGCGTCGTCCCCGCGTCGTGGAACTCGCCGAAGAGGTCGAGGACCTCCGCCTCGGTCTCGGTGTCCAAGTTCCCGGAGGGTTCGTCGGCCAGTACGATCGCCGGATCGTTCACCAGCGCCCGCGCGAGCGCGACCCGCTGGCGCTGCCCGCCCGAGAGCTCCTTCGGCAGGTGGTCGGTGCGGTCGCCGAGGCCCACGCGCTCGAGCAGCTCCCGGGCCCGCTCGCGGCGCTCGTCCCGGTCGATCCCCCGGAACAGCTGGGGCAGCGCGACGTTCTCGAGGGCGGTCAGCCGGGGCATGAGGTTGAACGTCTGGAAGACGAATCCCACGGTCGTTCCGCGGAGGGCGGTTCGCTCGCGGTCGGTAAGCGCGGCGACGTCCGCACCGTCGACGACGACGGTTCCCTCCGTCGGCGTGTCGAGACAGCCCACCAGGTTCATCAGCGTCGACTTCCCGGAGCCGCTCGGCCCCATGATCGCGGTGTAGGATCCCCGCCGAATCGAGAGGTCGACCCCGTCGAGGGCGTGAACCGGCTCCCCGAGCTGGTAGATCTTCCGGACGTCCTCGAGTCGCACGGCGGTCCCCTCGTCGGTTTCGGCCCCGATGCCCGATCGTGCCATGGGTTCCCATCGACAGCCCGGCCGAAAAAGGTTCGAATTCCGGAGACGGTCCCCGCAATCGCCGTCCCGCAGCCCGATAGCGTGTTAGTATTCTACGAAAAACATATACGATAGCTAATTAAAGTGGCGGTGACTACGACAGTGAGCGCAATCGACATCTCGAACGTGACGAAGCGGTACGGCGACGAACTGGCCCTCGAGGGACTGGATCTCACGGTCCGCGAGGGCGAGGTGTACGGCTTTCTCGGCCCGAACGGGGCGGGGAAGTCGACGACGATCAACCTGATACTCGATTTCATTCGTCCGACTGCAGGCGAGGTATCGGTGTTCGGTCGGGACGCTCAGGACTCGAGCCTCGAGATCCGCGAGCGAACCGGCATCCTGCCCGAGGGGATCGAACTCTACGATCGACTGACGGGACGCCAGCACGTGGAGTTCGCCATCGAGTCGAAGGAGGCCGACGACGACGCCGACGACCTGCTCGAACGGGTGGGAATCGCCGACGCCACCGACAGGAAGGCCGGGGGCTACTCGAAGGGGATGGCCCAGCGGCTCACGCTGGCGACGGCGCTGGTCGGCGAACCCGACCTGCTGATCTTAGACGAGCCCTCCACGGGACTGGACCCCAACGGCGCCCGCGAGATGCGCGAGATCATCCGCGAGGAGAACCGACGCGGTGCGACTGTCTTCTTTTCCTCACACGTTCTCGGTCATGTGGAGGCGATCTGCGATCGGGTCGGGATCCTCCGGGACGGGACGCTGATCGCCGAGGATACCATCGCCGGCCTCGAGGACGCGGTGCCCGACCGGACCCGGCTTCGCGTGCGGCTCGATCGGATCCCCGAAAACTCGGAGACTGCGCTGTCGACCGTCGAGTCGATCGACGGCGTCTCCGAGGTCGAAGCCGAGGGGACGACGCTCGTCGTACGCGTCGCCGACGAGGCGAAGACGACCGTCCTGCGGACGATCGAGGACCACGGCGTCACCGTCGAGGACTTCGAGACCGACGAGTCCTCGCTCGAGGACCTGTTCGTCGCCTACACCGCCGAGGAACGAGAGGTGGCGCTGTGAGCGCGATCGCCGTCGCCAAGAAGGACTTCCGCGACGCCGTGCGCTCGCGGACGCTGCTGGTTCTGACGGTGCTGTTCGGCCTCTTCACCGTCGGCGGGGCGTACATAGCCTCCTGGGCCGCCGAGGTGTTCGAGGGCGGCGCCGAGACGACGCTCGATCTCATCATCGCCCTCCAGACGCCCGCGGGCTATCTCGTCCCGATCATCGCGCTCGTGGTCAGCTACGCCGCGATCGCCGGCGAGCGCGAGAGCGGGAGCCTGAAGTTCCTGCTCGGGTTGCCCCACACCCGCCGCGACGTCGTGGTCGGGAAGATCCTCGGCCGGACCGGCGTCGTCGGCGTCTCGATTCTCGTCGGGTTCGCCGTCGGACTGGTCGGTCTGTTCGCGTTCGTGGGGTCGGTCTCGCCCGTCGACTACCTCGGCTTTACGCTCGTCACGCTGTTGTTCGGGCTGGTCTACGTCTGCATCGGCGTCGGACTCTCCTCGCTGACCCGGTCGACGACGAAGGCCGCGATCGGCGCCTTCGGACTGATCGTCTTCTTCTGGTTCGCCTGGTCGATCCTCGTGCAGCTCCTGTTGTACGCCGTCGAGGGCCAGTTCCTCGTCCAGGAGTTCCCCGACTGGTACGTGACGCTGCTCTCGCTGTCGCCCGACGCCGCCTACGGCTCGGCGCTAGGGGCCGTCCTCGGCGAGTCCGGGCTGACGATGAGCGGGATGTACGGCGGCGACGAGCTCCCGCTGGCCGCCCGTCCCTGGTTCGGGTTCGTCGTCCTCGGAGTCTGGGCGCTTGTCCCGCTCGCGCTCGGCGTCCTGCGGTTCGACTCGGTCGACCTCTGACGTCGAAGTACAACGTTTTTCCCGCCGCCGCCCGCCACATCAGCCATGAAGACGACGGGCGGCTCCGACGCGGCGAAGCGACGCGCGGGCGAGCGCGCGGCCGAGGACGTCGAGGACGGGTTCGTCGTCGGGCTCGGTACGGGGTCGACGACCGCCCACGCGATCGAGGCGATCGGGCGGGCCGTCGACGACGGGCTCGACGTTCGTGGGATCGCAACCTCGTTTCAGTCCCGACGACTGGCCCTCGAGGCGGGAATCCCGCTGACCGAACTCGACGCCGTCGCGGGCGTCGACCTCGCGATCGACGGCGCCGACCGCGTCCTCGAGGGTGGCGACGCCCGCGGGACGCTGATCAAGGGCGGGGGCGCCGCCCACACCCGCGAGAAGCTGGTCGACGAAAGCGCCGACCGGTTCGTCGTCGTCGCCGACCCCTCGAAGCTGACCGACCGACTCGAGGCGTCGGTTCCGGTCGCGGTGCTTCCCGAGGCCCACACGGTCGTCGCCGAACGGGTCGACGAACTGGACGGCGAGGCGACGCTGCGAGAAGCTGCGTGCAAGGACGGCCCCGTCGTCACCGATAACGGGAACCTGGTACTCGACTGTGACTTCGGTCCGATCGAGGACCCGACGACGCTTGCAACGCGGCTCTCGGCGCTGCCCGGCGTCGTCGAGCACGGGCTGTTCGTCGACGTCGCCGACACGACCTACGTCGGGACGGCCGACGGCGTCGAGGTTCGACGCTACTGACGGCGACGGTCAGTTCCGCGCCGGCTCTTCTTCGTTCCCGTCGCTCCCGATCGTCGACAGTGACGCGACGGTCAGGTACAACACGCCCAGCAGCCGGGCCGCCGGGTTCACCCACGGTTTCGGCTCGAGGTCGTCGACGTTCTCGTAGACCAGCCGCTGGCTCAGCTCGACGAGGGGCTGGGGAACGAGCACGAGCGCGATCCCGGCCAGCGCGAGCAGCCGGTTGGCGATCGTCGCGCCCGACTCCCGGCGAGCGAGCACCCAGACGAACAGCGCCCCCTCGAGCCGGGCGCCCCACAGCGCCCGCGGACGGAGCCGGGCCTCCTCGGGGTTCTCCAGCCCGATCCGCTCGCAGGCGTCGATCACCGGTTGGGGCATTGCGATCTCGAAGATTCCGAACGCGATCAGCAGTTTGCGGAGCATCGTCGGTTTCGGAATGGACGGCGACGCTCAAAAAATCGGCCCCGGACTCGCGCGCGGCGAACGGATCGCTTTTCACGGTCCTCGTTGCCCTACTAGGCGATGACCGAGACGGCCGATCGCAAGGACGACCACATCCGTATCATCGAGGAGGAGGACGTCGAAACGAAGGGTACCGGGTTCGAGGACGTCGAGCTGATCCACGAGGCCCTCCCCGAGATCCACCGCGACGAGATCGACACGTCGACGACGCTGTTCGGCGCCGAGGTCGCCGCGCCGATCGTCATCGAGAGCATGACCGGGGGCCACCCCAACACGACGAAAATTAACCGAGCGCTGGCCGAGGCCGCCCAGCGAACGAACGTCGCGATGGGCGTCGGCAGTCAGCGAGCCGGCCTCGAACTCGACGACGAGGCGCTGCTCGAGTCCTACACCGTCGTCCGCGAGGCCGCCCCCGACGCCGTCCTCTACGGTAACGTCGGCGCCGCCCAGCTACTCGGGTACGACCTCGCGGACGTCGAGCGGGCCGTCGAGATGATCGACGCCGACGCGATGGCCGTCCACCTCAACTTCCTCCAGGAGGCGGTCCAGCCCGAGGGCGACGTCGACGCTCGCGGCTGTCTCGCCGAGATCGAACGGGTCGCCGAGGGGCTCTCGGTCCCGGTGGTCGTCAAGGAGACGGGCAACGGCATCTCCCGGGAGACGGCCCGACGGCTCGCCGACGCCGGCGTCGACGCAATCGACGTCGCCGGCAAGGGCGGAACGACGTGGTCGGGGATCGAGTCCTACCGCGCCGCCGCGGTCGGCGCCGACCGACAGGAGCAGATCGGGAAGCTGTTCCGCGCGTGGGGCGTTCCGACCGCGGTCAGCACGCTCGAGGCCGCCGCGGAACACGACACCGTCGTCGCCAGCGGCGGCGTTCGATCGGGACTCGACGTCGCGAAAGCGATCGCGATGGGCGCGAGCGCCGGCGGACTCGCGAAGCCGTTTCTCGCCCCGGCGGGACGGGGCGCCGACGCGGTCGTCGACCTGCTCGAGACGCTCGAACTCGAGCTCCGGACGGCGATGTTCGTCACCGGCGCGGCGTCGATCGAGGCGCTGGGCGAGCGCGAGTACGTCCTCACCGGACAAACGCGGGAGTACCTCGAACAGCGGCGGTAGCAGCCCCGGACCGCCATCGACGACTACGGTCGGGACTATCGTCCCGTTGTAGGATAAAAGAACGTTCGAACTGTCGACCTTACAGGTCGCGCGGCTGGACCGTCTTCCGGTCGTTCTCCTCGGCGCGGCGAGCCGCGTCCTCGAGAAGCTGGTCGACTTCCTCGTCGAGCGCGTCGTAGAAGTCCGAGGCGACGTTCTTGTCATCGAGCGCTTCCTTCACAGCGGCTTTGACGATAAGGTCTGCCATACGGTGTGTTCGTTCCCGTTTCCCCATTATAAGTATTCTGGTTATGACGGGGTATACCGGGGCTGCAGCGGTTCGTTCGCCTGTTTGGCGCGCAAATTCCACCGGAAAATATATGGTTGATGAACTTCGCGGACCGCACTCGCTGTGACCGAACCGTGAACTCCGGCTCGCGCGCGGTCTGGGTCCGCTCGCGCGCGTTTCCGCTCGCGAGCGCTTCGCCGGAACGGGTCGACGGATTCGAGTGGGTCCACGCCCCAGGTCGGGTATGCGCGAACTCCTCGAGGCCGTCGCCGACGGCTCGCTGTCGCCGGCGGAGGCCGAAGCCGAACTCAACGGGTACGTCACCGGCGAGGCGGGACGATTCGACGCGGCTCGCCAGCAACGCCGCGGCATTCCGGAGGGCATCTTCGCGGCGGGCAAGACCGCCCCGCAGGTCGTCGCCCTCGCCGAGACCGCACTCGAGACGACCGGGCGGGCGCTGATCACCCGCGCCGACGACACCCAGATCGAAGCCCTCGAGTCGAACCTGCTCGAGTCCTTCCCCGACGCGACCCTCGAGCGCTGGAGTACCACCGTCCTCGTTCGCGCCGCCGACGCCGAGCGACCGAGCCTCGACGCGACGGTCGGCATCGTCACCGCCGGCACCGTCGACGGGCCGGTCGCCGACGAGGCCGCGGCGGTCTGCCGGGACGCCGGCGTCACGATCGACCGGGTCGACGACGTCGGCGTCGCCGCGCTCGATCGCCTGCTCGACCAGCTCGAGCGACTCCGCGAGGCCGACGTCTTGATCGTCGCCGCGGGCCGGGAGGGCGCCCTGCCGACCGTCGTCGCCGGCCTTGTCGACTCGCCGGTGATCGGGGTCCCGGTCTCGAGCGGGTACGGCCACGCCGGCAACGGCGAGGCGGCGCTGGCGGGGATGCTCCAGTCCTGTACGATCCTGTCGGTCGTCAACGTCGACGCCGGGTTCGTCGCGGGAGCACAGGCGACCCTGATCGCGCGGGCGCTCGATCGGGCCCGGACGTAACCGCGATTCGGGAAAATATTCTTCCGATCACGGAAAGCCAAACAGCGTTTGGGGAAGCACTTTTATTCGTATACTGGCTATCTTTCGGTGCCGGCCGAGGCCGGCACGACAATGCCTACCTGTGACCACTGCGATGCGCACGTCTCCGAACGGTTCGCTCGGGTGTTCGCCGACGAGCGCGGCGAGATTCACGCCTGCATCAGCTGTTCGGCGAACGCCGGAATCGCGGAGGCCGCGAGAGAACGGGCTCGCGGCTCCTGACACGCTCGAGTACCGTCACCGATAGACCACGGCCGGACCCCGCCCCTAGCTGCCGACGCGACGATTTTTGCCCGTCGACTCCGTACCCTCGAGCGATGGCCGAGGCCGACCACGTCGTCTACGTCCTCGAGTGCGCCGACGGCTCGCTGTACACGGGCTACACGACCGACCTCGAGCGCCGCGTCGCCGAACACGACGCGGGCGAGGGGGCGAAGTACACCCGCGGACGGACCCCCGTGGAGCTGTGTTACCGGGAGGGGTACGACTCGAAGTCCGCGGCGATGTCCCGCGAGTACGAGATCAAGCAGCTGACGCGGCGACAGAAGGAGGAGCTGGTCGGACTCGAGTGATGAATCGGTCTGCGGAGTGCTCGTAGCGTGTGGAGAGTGCGAACTGTACACGATAGCGGTGGATCCACCCGGATCTCACGGGTATCCTTTTTGGGACGTGGCTCAAAGCAGCGGGAAGATGAGTGAACAGGCTGAAACGGATACCGAGATCCTCCTCGTGGAGGACAACCCCGGTGATGTTCGCCTCGTCGAGGAGGCGCTTCGGGAAACAGCCAGTACCCTCCACGTCACACGGGATGGGAAGGAAACGCTCAATTTCCTTCGGCGACAAAGCGAGTTTCACGGTGCACCCCATCTCGATACCGTTCTCCTCGATTTGAACTTGCCAAAAATCGATGGCACTCAGGTCCTCGATACCATCCGAAGCGATCCTGCTCTCGATCACGTTCGAGTAATCATCGTCACCAGTGCACAAGAGAGAGACGTCGATTTCGATCGAGAGGAAATCGACGAGGACGATTTTATTACCAAACCTGCCGATCCCGACGAATTTATGACTCTCGTACGGACAGCCGTCTTCGCCTGAAACGTAACCGGGAGCGGCGGGGCGTTTTCGTGAACCAGCTTCGGCGTCAGTTCGTCCCGATGCGGCGATATCGACCGAAGGGGGGGATCACTGATCCGCTGTTTCCGCCGAGGGCAGTGTAAACGTGATCGTCGTTCCGTCACCCCGCTCGGATTCGACCCAGATATCGCCACCGTGGCGTTCGATAATCCGTTTCGAGACGGCGAGCCCGATCCCGCTTCCGGGGTACTCGTCTGGGGTGTGCAGTCGCTCGAACACCTCGAAAACACGCTCCTGGTCCTCGGGGTCGATGCCGATGCCCTCGTCGCGAACCGAGACCTCGCACATCGCCCCGTTCCGGTCGGTAGAGACGGTGATCTGCGGCGGTTCGTCCCCGCTGTATTTGATGGCGTTGTCCACGAGGTTCTGGATCACCTGCCGTAACTGATTAGCATCGCCTCGAACCCGGGGGAGCGTGTCCGTCACGACCTCGGTCCGACTTTCCTCGATCCTCATTTGCATGTCCTCGAGGGCGTCTTCGACAACGACGTTCAGGTCGACCGACTCGAACGGCTCACCCTCCCGTTCGACCCGTGAGTACTCCAACAGTCCTCGGACCATCTCTCGAATTCGGTCGGCACCGTCGACGGCGTACTCGAGGTACTCTTCGGTTTCATCGGACAGCTCGTCGTCAGCCCGGCGCTCAACCAGTTGCAAATACGTAGACACCATTCGCAACGGTTCCTGGAGATCGTGAGATGCAGCATAGGCGAACTGCTCGAGGCGTTCGTTCGAAGCTTTGAGCTGTTTCACCGTCTCTTCTAGTTCGAGTTCGCGGGTTTTGGCCCGTGCATCGTGGATACCCGCGGCGAACCCGGCAACGCTCCCGATCGCCGTGAGGATGAGGGTGTTCTGGAGCGGATCTCTCAACCCAGCAGCAAGGGCCGTGAGACCGAGAAGAGCAAGCATGACTCCAATTCCGCCAAGACACCACGTGACGACACCGGAGTAGACTTCAGACCGGATCTCGGACCGAGCCAACCAGTATCCGCCAGTAGCGAGGATGAGGCCCGGCACGCCGACCAGAATCGTCATAGTCAGATCGATTCCAATCGGCGAGTCTATTGCGAGGGGATACCCAATCGCAGACGCGATATACAACCCCCCAAGGAGTAGCAGAGCTTCTCTGCTCCCGCTGTTTGGGAGCGTGAAATTGTGCCGAGCCACTATCCAAGACCGATATTTCCAGCGCTATCAAGGTAGCGTTTAGTCACCTGAATACAACGCCCTCCCGCTGCTAACGTGGGTTTCCACGCCCTTCCCAGCTGCCTCGCTCGCGGTGTTCGCTCGTCCACTGGCAGAGCACGCTCTGGCAAGCCGTTCGCTCGTTTCATCTGCTCACGGGTCACAGACCCGTTCGCATGGTATGCGAGACCGGAGGTCTCGCACTATTCGCACGGTACGCGGGACTGTCGGTCCCGCGTCACTCACGAAGACCTCGCACGGTTTCGGATCGCAGTTCGCCGTCGGATCACTGCGATCGAACGGACGCCCTCCTCACTCGTCGCTCGCGTCCGTCCGCGGCGAGCTCACGTCGGGCTCGATGAAGGCGTACTCGGCGAGCATCCGCCCGAGCTTTCGGGTGCGCTCCTCGAGTTTCCCGTCGACGAACGCCCGTCCGTCGATCGCCTCCGGGTCGGGCTCGAACGCGCTCGAGGCGCCCCGGATCCCGACCTGGTGGGGGAGCACCCAGCCGTGAACGCCCCGGACCGTGATCCGGAGGTGATCGAGCGTCGAGCCGTAGCTCCCCCCGCCGGCGGTCGCCAGCAGGCCGACGGTGGTGTCCTCGTACTCGTCGAACCCACAGTAGTCGTGAAAATTCTTCAGCGCCCCCGAGTAGGAGCCGTGGTAGACGGGCGTTCCCAGCGCGACCGCGTCGGCCTCGCGAACGAGTTCCATCGCGGCCTCGCCGTCGCCCTGGCCGTCGACGTCGGGGTCGTAGACGGGGAGGTCGTACGCCCGGAGGTCGAGCAGTTGCGTCTCGGCGCCGGCCTCGGCGGCGGCCTCGAGGACGTACCGTAGCGCCGTCCGGGAGTAGCTCTCGTCGCGGAGGCTGCCGGAGACGGCGAGGACGGAGGGAGCTGTCATAGCCGCGCTAGCGACGCGGTCGGCAAAACGGCGTCGGCCTGCCGTCGAAAGCGTCGGTCGGGGACGGGAGCCGACCGCGCAGCGTCGCCTTTTTCGCACCGGACGACGAGGGGCGGGGTATGGAGACGATCTCGTTCGGAACCGACGGCTGGCGGGCGACGCTCGAGGAGTTCACGGCGCCGCGCGTGCGGACGGTCGGACAGGCGGTCGCAACCTACCTCGACGACGAGGGCCTCGAGGGACCGGTCGCGGTCGGGTACGACGCCCGCGAGACCTCCCGCGGGTTCGCCGAGGAGCTGACCCGCGTGCTGTGTGCCAACGGGTTCGACGTTCTCTTGCCCGATCGGGACCGACCGACGCCGCTTTTCGCCCACGCGATCGTCGAGCGCGACCTGGCGGGAGCGATGGTCGTCACGGCCTCGCACAACCCGCCGGAGTACAACGGCGTGAAGTTCATCCCTCAGGACGGCGCGCCCGCGCTCCCCGAGGTGATGGACGCGATCGAGGAACGCCTGGCCGAGCCCGACCCGCTCCCCGAGGCCGAACACGGCAGCGCCGAGGAGATCGACTTCGTCGCGCCCCACGCCGACGCCGCCGTCTCCCTGCTCGAGGAGACGATCGGCGAGATCGACCTCGAGGGAACGACCGTCGCCTACGACGCGATGCACGGCAGCGGCCGCGGGACGACCGACGCCCTCCTCGAGCGGGCCGGCGCCGCGGTCGATCGCCTGCGCTGTGAACGGGACCCCGACTTCGGCGGCGGGGCGCCCGAACCCGCACCGGAGAACCTCGAGGCGCTCGCCGAGCAAGTGACCGACGGCGAGGCCGACCTCGGTCTCGCCAACGACGGCGACGCCGACCGGATCGCGATCGTCACCCCCGACCGGGGCTACCTCGACGAGAACCTCTTTTTCGCCGCGCTGTACGACTACCTGCTCGAGCACGACTCGGGGGCCGCGGTTCGAACCGTATCGACGACGTTCCTGATCGACCGTGTCGCCGACGCCCACGGCGAGGCCGTCCACGAGGTCCCGGTCGGGTTCAAGTGGATCGCTCGGGGGATGGCCGACCACGACGCCTTAGTCGGCGGCGAGGAGTCCGGCGGCTTCACGATCCGGGGTCACGTCCGCGAGAAGGACGGCGTCCTCATGGCGTTGCTCGCCGCCGCGATGCACGACGCCGAACCGATCGACGACCGCGTGGACCGCCTGCTGGCCGACCACGGCACCGTCGTCCAGGACAAGCGAAGCGTCGCCTGCCCCGACCACGAGAAGGCCCGCGTGATCGACGACCTCGGGGACGAGATTCCCGACGACGTCGCCGGAACGCCAGTCACGGACGTCAACACCGCCGACGGGTTCAAGCTCCAGCTCGAGGACGGCTCCTGGCTGCTGGTCCGTCCCAGCGGGACCGAGCCCAAGTTGCGGGTCTACGCCGAGGCGACCGACGAGGACCGGGTCGCCGAACTGCTCGAGGCGGGCGAGGCGCTGGTCGAACCGCTGGTCTGAGGGTTGCGCACTCCGGGCCCACGTTTACCGGCACGGCGATCGCACAGAGAGTTATGAGCCGAAGCGACGAGGCCGCGTACACGGAACTCGAGCCCGACGCGTGGCACCAGAACGACCAGGGGAACTACTCGATCGACTGCCCGGAGTGTGGCTCCGAGGCGACCCTGATGAACGTCGTCAAACACGGCCGCTGTAACGGCTACCTGAGCAAACACGACGAGGACGTCGATCTCGACACCCAGCCGATGGACTGTACGGCCAAGCTCTGGTTCGAACTCGGTTACGTCTCCGACCCCGACGAGGCGATGACCGACGACGCCGTCGGCGCGGACGACGCCGAGGGCGAGACCGATCGGGACGTCGAGTCCCAGGAGGGCGTCCCGGCCTCGGACTCGCCGGAGGGTTCGGACGGGACCGTCGACGAGGAGCAGACGTAGTTCAGTCGACCCGCTCCGCGGGGACCCCGGCGACGGTCGTCCCGGCCTCGACGTCGTCGGTAACGACCGAGCCCGCGCCGACCGACGCGTTCTCGCCGACCGCGATGTCGCCCAGCAGCGTCGCGTTCGCGCCGACGGTGACGCCGTCCTCGAGGGTCGGGTGGCGCTTGACGGGTTCGTTCGCCGTGCCGCCGAGGGTGACTCCGTGGTACATGTGAACGTCGTCGCCGACCTCGGCGGTCTCGCCGATGACGACGCCTATCCCGTGGTCGATCGTGACGCGGCGACCGATCGTCGCCGCGGGGTGGATCTCGACGCCCGTTAGCATGCGAACGACGTAGGCGAGCACGCGAGCGACGAGTTCGAATCCGCCGTTCCAGAGGCGGTGAGCGACGCGGTGGCCCCAGACGGCGTGGACGCCGGGATACGTGAGCCAGACCACGCGACAGCCCGTCGCCGCGGGATCGCGGTCGCACATCGCCCGGACGTCCTCGCGGAGCTTCCCGATCATGCGTTCTCGGGATCGGCGACGTCGCGGTCGTCGGAGTCTGTTCGCTCGGTCTCGGCGAAACGGCGTCGAGTCGCGGTCCCGGCGTTCCGGACGGAACGCGCGACGCGACCGGTCGAGAACATGGTTCCGCTACTCCGACCGACGAGCTAAAAGGGATCGTTTCGTCGGCGGGTCATACACTACTAGTCGCGATATCTTTTCGGCGCCGACGGCTCACTTGCCGCGCTCGAGACGGCTCCCGATCCGTTCGGGCAGCCCCGCCGCGGCGACGGCGTCTTTGACTTCGCCGATGTCGTACTCGACGCGGTGGGTCTCGACGGTCATCGCCTCGAGGTCCAGTACCGCGTAGGCCGCCCGCGGGTCGCCGTCGCGGGGCTGGCCGACGCTGCCGGGGTTGAGGACGATTCCCTCGCCGTAGCGCTCGACGTGCTGGACGTGCGTGTGACCCAGTACGAGGACGTCCTCGTCGCCGAGCAGCCGCGGCGAGAACTCGCCGGGGCGGGTGTAGCGGGTGTACCGATCCGGATCGTCGGGATGACCGTGAACGAGCTTCACTCGGTCTTCGCACTCCAGTCGTTCCTCGGGCAGGTCGGCGAGCCAAGCGAGCTGATCGGCCGAGAGCTGCTCGAGAGCGTGTTCAACCCCCGCTCTGGCCATACTGTTGAACCGGAACGGCGTCTCGTCGGCGACCGCGGCGTCGTGGTTACCCATCACCGTCGGCACCGACCGCTCGCGAAGCTCGTCGACGCAGGCCGCAGGCCAGGGGTTGTAGCCGACGACGTCGCCGGCACAGAGCAGTTCGTCGACTGCGGGCATGTCGGCGAGGACCGCCTCGAGGGCGACCCGATTCCCGTGAACGTCGGAGATGAGCCCAACTCGCATGTCTCGGCGTACGATACGAAGGCTTGTAGGTCATCCCCCGGACCGATCGCCGCGAAACCCATGCGGTGGCGCGCGCTGGGTCGCGGTGAGCGGACAGCGAACCGTGAGCCGATGCCGTGTGAGGTCTTCGACAGCGTGAGTGAAGGCTTGTCAGAGCGTGCTCTGACAGTGGAGGAGTGAGACGACGGAGCGAACGAATCGGCTAGGGAGGGCGTGGAATCCCGTCTGTTCGGCGCGATCAGACCGCTCGGCTACTTCGGATTCGTCCGATCGGTGTGACTACTCGATCGCCGATCCTCGGAGCTATCCGGGGGTTCGATCACACTCGAGCGGTGTAACCAGCTGCTCCTTCGATCAGTCGCCGTTCTCGATCGCCGTCTCGAAGCCCTCGTCGGTCCGGGCGACGCCGGCCGCGCAGACGGCGTGCTCGAACTCGTGGTCGTAGACCTCGTTCGCCGCTTCCTCGGCGCTGTCGGCCTCGAGTTCGAACGCCCTCGGCGAGTCCTCCTCGTAGGTCGCGACCAGCGTCGGCTCCTCGACGGTCTCGACCAGCAGGGCGTCCTTCCGAACGGTACCGATCAGTGCCTCGCCGTCTCCTCCCAGGGTCGCCGCGATCCGGGGCGTGTCGTAGTCGTCCTTCTCGTAATCCAGCGCGAGCAGGCTCTCCGCGAGGGCGTCCCGGGCGGGGTAGCCCAGCTCGAGCTTCTCGGCGATCGGATCGACGTGGGAGCCGTTGCCGAAGGCGGCCGTCTCGCCTGTCGGCGTCTCGACGATTCGCAGGCAGTTGTAGGAGACGTAGGGGTTGTCCGTCTCCGGAGCGTCCGCGGTCGGACCGACGGTGAGGGCCTTGTCTCGAGCGGTGAGCTTGCGGTTCGGGAACGACCGCGAGGAGACGCGGTAGGCGCCGACCTCGGGACCGACGACGACGAATCGTCCGACGTACATACATGAGTGTGGTCACTCGAGGGGAAAATGTGTATCGATCTGTGCACTATCGTCGACTTTGGCTCGGAGCCGAATATTATGTAGGATGATCTACTAATTACCGACATGGCGACGGAGGAGGCCTGTCTCGAGGCGCTGCGACGCGCCGCGGACGAACTCGGCAAGTCACCGACAAAGGCGCAGTACGAGGCGCTCGGACTGACGCCGTCCTCGGCGACGATCATCCGAACCGTCGGCGGGTGGAACGCGGCGAAAGAGCGAGCCGAGCTGGCGACCGAACCGTCTACCGGATCCCGAACGCTACCGAAACCGGACGGCGTTGATCTCCCCACAGATACGGCCTGGGAGGAGCTTTCGGTTGACCAGCGGTGGCACTACCAGAACGTCGAGCGGAACACCGAACGGACGCTGTCGCGTCGTTCGGAACTCCGATCCTGGCTCGACGCTCGAAAACGGAAGCGTGGCTGTTCGTGCTGCGCCGTCGACACGCCGGCGTGTCTCGACTTTCATCACCGAAGCGAGGAAACGAAACGGATGGCGGTCGGATGAATGATCACGTTCGGGTACGGCAAGGACAGACTTCGCGAGGAGATACGGAAGTGTGACGTGCTCTGTGCGAACTGTCACCGCGAACTCCACTACACGCCGCCGAAACGGGAACGCAAACGGTGGGTTCACGACCGAAAACGCGCCGAGGGCTGCGAACGCTGTGGCGAATCGAATCCGGCGGGTCTGGATTTCCACCACACGGCCGATCGGAAGGAAGCGACCGTCGCGAGATTGATCTCGGACGATCGATCGCGGGAACGAATTCGGACCGAAATCGAACGCTGTACCGTTCTCTGCGCGAACTGCCACCGAAAGGAACATAGCGACGACACCGCTGATAGCTACCGATGAACACAGCCCGAACCCGGAAGTAGGGGGACGATCGGTCCGTCGGAGTTCGTAACACTCTAATACGGACCCACCGTTAGGAACAGGTAGGTCGTCAGCGACCGACGACGCGTAGCAGTCCATTGGGGTAGCGGCCAATCCTGAAGCCTTCTGGGGGCTTCGACCCTGGTTCGAATCCAGGATGGACTACTTCCTTTCACTTCGATTCGATCAGTACCACCCTCTGTCTCCAGTCGAAACGAAGGGGTGGACTGGGCGTCCGGCGATCGAACGGAACCCTATTGAGCCGACGCCACTAGATGCCGGCAATGAGACGACGTGAGGTTCTCGCTACTGGAGCGGCGGCGGTCGCGGCGAGCGTCGCGGGCTGTCTCGGCGACGACGACTATCCGACGAAGTCGTTCGAGGGCGTCGACGTGCCGCTCGCCCCGCTCGAGGACGTCCACGAGTGGTACGAGAACGACGGAACCCGGTTCGTCGATACGCGGTCGGCGGCCGAGTACGAGGAGTACCACATCGCGGGAGCCGTCTTCAGTCCCGCGCCGGACGGTCTCGACGAGGACGATCCGGTCGAGGAGTGGGCGACCGACACGCGGATCGTCACCTACTGCGCCTGTCCCCACACGCTGGCGGGGCTGCGCGGGGCGTCGCTGATCGAGGGCGGCTACGAGGAGGTCTACGCGCTCGACGACGGACTTCAGGCCTGGTTCGACGAGGAGTATCCCGCCGAGGGGAACGCGGTGTCGTCCCAGCTTCCCGCCTACGAGGTCCGCGGCGAGGCCGACCCCGCGGACGCCGGTGAGTACGTCTGGGTTCGCGAGCCCGAGACGGGGCAACGCGAACCGGGCGAGATCGAGTCGGACGGTAGTTACGAGCTGACGCTACACTTCTCGGAGCTCTCCGAGGACACGCCCCTCGAACTCGAGGCCCCGACGTACTCCGTGGAGGCGACGCTGGCCGAGCTCACCGAGGGACCGGTGACGCCCCCGTAGTTCGTCGCCGGTCAGCCGTGGTCGTAGGCACCCGCGCGCTCGAGTTCGCCGCGCCGTCCGAGCACCGACGGCGTCCGACAGATCCCGGGCGCGCCCGCCGCCTGCGGGACGGTACAGTTGTTGCAGCTCTCACAGAGGACGCGGACGTCTCGCTTCGTGCTCGCCGCGTCGTCCTCGAGCAGCCGCGCCCCCAGTCGTGGTTCGGCGTAGAACGGTCGGGCCAGCCCGACCATGTCGCAGGCCGGCGCGTCGCCACCCCCGTCTCCCAGCAGTCGGTCCATCTGCCCGCGTTCGCGGATCCCGCCCTCGGCGAGGACGGGGATCGACACCCGCTCGCGAACGCGACGACAGAACGCCTCGTTCCAGGCCGGCTCGGCGTCGTACACGAGCGCCTCCGCGCGGTTCGCCGCGGCCACGAGCCGTTTTCGCAACGGACCGCCGAAGGCGGCGTCGTACCCCTCCTGTAAGGCCTCGTTCGCCCACGCCCGATCGGGGTACTCCCCCCTGGCGATACTCATGTCCCAGGCGACCGACGTCTCCACGGGCACGACCGCGTCGTAACCGATCCTCTCGAGTCGTCGGGCGATTTCGATCCCGTCCTCGAGCGAGAGCTTCCGTCGCACCAGCGGCGCGGGCGGGGCGGGGGTCTCCGCGGGCACCTTCGCCATCACCGGAATCTCGCCCGTCCGTTCGCGAATTTCCTCGTAGACGACCGCGAGAAAGCGCAGGCGGGCCTCCGGCGAGCCGCCGAACTCGTCCTCGCGCCGGTTGTAAAACGGCGACAGAAACTGCTGGACGATCCCCATGTTCGCCCCTGCGATGTGAATCCCGTCGTAGCCCGCGTCGGCGGCGTACCCCGCCGCGCGACCGAAGTCGGCCGCGAGGTCGTACACCTCCTCCGTCGCGAGGACGTGGGGATCGTACTCGAGGAAGCCCGCCCGATCGAGCGCCCGCAGCTGCCAGGGCGGGCGCGAGACGGCGAGTTGCTCCAGCGCCGGGTGTTCGCGGCGGAACTCGGCGTGCCAGGTCTCCATACTCCGGAGGCCACCGTGCTCGAGCTGGAGGAAGATCCGTCCGCCGTGGTCGTGGATCCGATCGGTCAGCCGCGACAGTCGGGCGACGAACTCGGGGTCGTGGACGCGGGTCATTCCCGGCGCGGCACAGCCCCCCTCCCCGCGGACGATCGTCGCGCCCTGACAGAGCAGCCCGACGCCCGACGCCGCGGCGGGCTCGAGGTCCGCGATCAGCGTCTCGACGGCGTCGGAACCGTTGCCGGCGCACTCGAGTAGCGGCGCGCGGTAGAGCCGGTTCGGGATCTCGACGCCGCCGATCTCGAGCGGGTTCTCGAGGGTTGGCATACGCAACCGGTTCGATTCCCCGCCACAAGAGGGTGTGCCCTCAAGGGGGCGTGATGACCGCCCGTCCCTCGATCTCGTTGTGCTCGAGGCGCTCCGCAACGGTGTTGATCTCCGCGAGGTCGTGGCGTTCGGTGCGCAGTTCGACGTCGCCGCGGTCGACCAGCGCCACGAGCTCCTGGAGTTCGGCGTACTTGCCGACCAGCGTCCCCCGGTAGGCGAACTCGCCGTCGACCAGCGCCTGGCTCGGCTCGTGGATGTGGCCGCCGTAGCCGACGATGTGGTGGTCGCCGCCCGCGGCGACGAGCTCCGGTGCCAGGCCCGTCGTTTCGTCGGCCCCGACGAAGTCGATCACCTGCTGTGCGCCCTCGTCGTCGGTGAGGTCCATGACCGCGCCCGGGAGGTCCTCGTCGCTCGAGTTGACGGTGTGGCGGGCGCCCAGGTCTTCGGCCAGCTCGAGGGCCTCATCTTTGATGTCAGCGGCGACGATATCGGCGCCGCTCGTCGCGTCGAGACACTGCAGCCCGATGTGACCCAGCCCGCCGACGCCGATGACGACGCAGGTGTCGCCCGGGTTCAGTTCGCGGGCGGCCTTCTTGACGGCGTGGTAGGCCGTGATCCCCGCGTCGGCGTGGGGCGCGATCTCGGTGGGATCGACGCCGTCGGGAAGCGGGATCACCGCTCGCTCGTTCGTCTGGAGGTACTCGGCGAACCCGCCGTCCGTCGTCAGGCCGTTGAACGCGCTGTTCTCGCAGTACATGTCCTCGCCGAGCCGACACGGACGGCAGATCCCGCAGGTCTGGACGGGGTGACAGATCACCGGGTCGCCCTCCTCGACGAGGGTTACCTCCTCGCCGACTTCGGCGACGATGCCCGCGTTCTCGTGGCCCAGCGTCATCGGCAGGTCCTGGGGGGCGTACGCCTCCCACATCCCCTCGATGATGTGGTTGTCGGTCTGACACCAGCCGGCGCCGGAGACCTCGACCAGGACCTCGTCGGACTTCTCGAGGCTCGGACGGTCGACCTCCTCTACCTCGAGGGCCTCGCTCATCTCGTCGGTGTACTCGTGGAGACGGGCTGCTTGCATGATACCACGTCACGCTTTGTTGCGCTGGATGAAAACGTTCGCCCAACGTGTCGAGAACCGAATACGACTCGAATGACCCGACGCTCACCACCCCTCGGCGGACCATCACGAAGAATAATGGTCCTTGACACCTAGCACCACACTACGATGTACGAACAAAACGGCGAGGAGATCTTCGTCGTCGACGCACACGTCCACCTGTGGGACGCGACGGAGGGCAACATCACCCACGAGGGCGGCGAGGAGTTCATCCAGTGTTTCTACGACTACCACACGACGTTCACCCCGGAGGAGCGTCAGTGGAGCATCGAGGAGTACCGCAAGTACGGACCCGAGCGAATGGTCGAGGACCTGTTCGAAAACGCCGCCGCGGACATGGCGATCTTCCAGCCGACGTACCTCACGGACTTCTACGGGGACGGGTTCAATACCACCGAACAAAACGCCGAACTCGCGACCGAGTATCCCGAGCGGTTCGTCCTCAACGGCACCTTCGACCCCCGCGACGGCGAGGAAGGACTGGAGTACCTCGAGGAACTCCACGATACTTACGACATCCAGGGCGTCAAGCTCTACACCGCGGAGTGGCGCGGCGAGTCGAAGGGGTGGCGCCTCGACGACGAGGACGCCTTCGAGTTCCTAGAGAAGTGCGAGGAACTCGGTATCGAGAACATCCACGCCCACAAGGGGCCGACGATCCGCCCGCTGAACCGCGACGCCTTCGACGTCGGAGACGTCGACGACGCGGCGTCGTCGTTCCCGGATCTCAACTTCGTCGTCGAACACGTCGGGCTGCCGCGGCTGGACGACTTCTGCTGGATCGCCGCCCAGGAGCCCAACGTCTACGGCGGGCTGGCGGTCGCCGCACCCTTCGCCCAGAACCGCCCCGCGAAGTTCTCCGAGATCCTCTCCGAACTACTCTGGTGGCTCGGCGAGGACCGGGTCCTGTTCGGCTCGGATTACGCCATCTGGAACCCCGACTGGCTCGTCGAGGCGGTCCTCGAGGCCGAGCTCACCCAGGAGGATCGCATGGAGTACGGCGTCGAGTGGGACCTCGAGACCAAACGGAAGGTGATGGGCGAGAACGCGGCCGAGCTGTACGACATCGACATCGACGAGAAGAAAGCGCAGTTCCGCGAGGACGAGATCAGCGAGCGGTTCGGTCTCGAGGACCATTACGCGAGCGACGCCCCCGCGGCGGCCGACGACTGATGATCGACAAGACGCCTGACGGCCCCGCTCGCGAGGCCGTCCGCGACCGACTGGACCGAGTCACCGATCCCGAACTCGACCGCTCGATCGTCGAACTCGAGTACATCGACGATATCGAGATCGACGCCGGAACCGTTACCGTCCACCTGACGCTGCCGACAGCGTGGTGCTCACCCGCGTTCGCCTGGATGATGGCCGTCGACGCCCGAACCGAGGTCGAGGAACTCCCTGCGGTCGAGCGGGCGAGGATCTACCTCCGCGAGCACATGCACGAGATCGAGATCAACCGCGGCGTGAACGCGGGCCGGTCGTTCGCCGAGGCCTTTCCGGACGCCGAGGACACCGTCGACGCCGTCCGCGCGGAGCTCGATCGCAAGGCCAGAACCGCCCGCCAGTACGACGCCGTCGAGGCGCTGCTCGAGGCCGGCCTCGATCCCGAGACGATCGTCTCGATTCGCCCCTGCGATCTCGAACGAACCGACGGCGACGACCAGCTATCGATCTACCTCGCGGATCGGGCGGTCGCCGTCTCCGCCCCTGCGAACCCGATCGAGCGCTACCTCGAGAAGGCCCGCGAGACGGGGCTGGTCGACGCCGGGACGGACCCGCTGTTCCTGACTCCCGAGGGCGAGCCGATCGAGTCCAAGCAGTTCGAACTCGTCCACCGACGGGGACGGCTCGCGCAGGTCAACATGTCGAGCCAGGGCGGAATCTGCGACGGGCTCCGGGAGTCCCGGGAGCGACGGCTCGAGGCCTCGGACTGACTACTTCTCGACCTCGAGCAGCGCCACCCGCTCGCGGACCAGGGCACCCAGCGAGGCGTCGGTCGCCGCGCGCTCGCGATCCGGAATCTCGAAAAAGGTCTGGAGGGTCTCCTCGTCGGGTGTCTCGAGGGTCGGCTCCTCGGCGACGAACGCCTCGAGTTCGCGGACGTCCTCGAGCGCCGCGGCCTCCTCGCCCGCGCCTGCGAGGACGACGGCCCGATTCTCGCCGTCGCCGACGCCCATCTCCAGCGCGCGGTCGATCTGGCGGCGCCCGGCGGCGTACAGCAGGATCTCGACGGCCCGGTCGCGGGCGACGTTCTCGCCGCGTGCGATCGAGCGGTCCGCCAGCTCGAGGGCCCGCTCGAGGTGGCGTCGGTCGGCCACGTAGCGGGCGTCGAACGCCTGCAGGGTCGTCCCGTGTCTCTCGCCGATCTCGCCGAGGTCGGCGACGAACGAATCGAGGTCGTCGATCGAGAGGGTACACTCGAGTAGCTCCATCAGAAATCACCCAGGCTGGACTGGCTCTCCTCGTCGTCGGCCGCTGCGGTCGCCTCCGGCTCGACGGTGTCGTCGCCGTCGCTCGAGTCCGTCGCCGCGGCCGACGCGTCGGCCTCGACGCCGTCCATCGAGGGCTCCTCGCGGCCGACGTTCTCGAGGATGTTCTCGGCCGTCTTCTTCCCTTTCAACGCGCCGAGCACGACCGACTTGTCGGCCTCGCGGAGGTCCGCGGGCTCCTCGATGCCGACCGCGTACAGGTCCCGGGCGCGTTTGCGACCGACGCCCCGTACCGAGACCAGCTCGAGCAGCTCCTCGCTCACGCCGTGTTCGACGCGGGCGCGGGCCTCGCGGACCGCGACGGTCCACTCGCTGTCGATCTCCGCCGCCAGCGACTCGGCCGCGCCCAGCAGCCACTCGGCGGTGTCGACCTTCCCGCGCAGGTCGCCGGGGCCGATCTTGTACCGTTCGGTGATCCGTTCCTCGTCCTCTTCCTCGGCCCAGTCCTCGAGCAGCTTGCCGGTCTTCAGTGCCGCGAGCCAGTCCTCGAAGCGCTCTTCCTCGAACTCGCTCGGGGCGTCCCCGAGCAGCTCGGCCTCGCGCTCGTAGTACAGTTCGCCGAACTTCTCGTCCTCGCCCGAGCGCAGGTAGAGTTCGTACATGTCCGGCGTTCGGGAGACGAGCTGGTAGAGCCCCAGCGCCGTCGGGCGCTGGTTGGCGTCCTCGAGCCCGTGGACGATCGTCGCGGCGCTCATCGGGTCGAGGTAGAGCCGCGAGACGGTGTGGCCGAGGTTGGTGGCCTCAAGCTCCTCGCTTCGGCCGCCGCCGTCGGCGAGGTCGGCTGCGGTCGTGAACGCGCCGGCGTCGCCGTCTCCGGCTGTTTCGCGCTCGATGAAATCGTTCCGCTCGAGATACTCCAGCACGCTATCCGTCACGGTCTCGAGCCGGCCCGGCTCGGTCGACTGGCTCGCATAGAGGGTCGCCTCGAGGAACTCCAGTAACCCCTCCCGGGTGCGAGCGAAGCCGGAAGCGATCGTGGCCAGCACGTGCGTCCGCAGGGCGGGCTCGGCCGCGAGCTTCGAGCGAACGGGCTCGGGATCGGCCCAGACGTAGCGGTCGAACAGCTCCTCGCTCTCGTCGTGGCTCTTGGCGAGCAACACGGCCTCGCCGTAGGGGTCGAGCCCCGGTCGTCCGGCACGGCCCATCATCTGGTGGACCTCGAGAACGTCTAGCGGGGCCATTCCGCCTGCGGTCGGATCGAACCGCCGCCAGTCGCGGACGATGACCCGTCGGGCGGGGGTGTTCACTCCCGCCGCCAGCGTGGGCGTCGCCGAGATGGCCTTCAGCAGGCGGTCGCGGAAGGCGTCCTCGACGAGCGAGCGCTGGGTGCTCGAGAGGCCCGCGTGGTGAAACGCCGAGCCGCGTTCGACGCAGTCGGCGAGGTCCGCGCTCGTCTCGGTGTCGCTGTCCTCGCGGATCTCCGCGGCCAGCTCCGCCAGCTCCGTTCGCTCGCTGTCGGTCAGCTCCCGGCCGGTAACCTGGCCGAGCCTGCGGGCTGCGGCCTCGGCGTTCCGTCGGGAGTTGACGAACACGAGCGACGATCCCCCTTCCTGAACGATGTCGCGGACGAGCGCGGCCTCCTGCTTCTCGCTCCCTTCGACGGGCACCTCGCGGGTCGAACCGTCGTCGAAGTTGAGCGCGTTGCTATAGTGGACGCCCGTCTGCAGGTCGATCGGGCGCCAGTCGGTGTCGACGAGCTCGGCGTCGAGCCAGTCGGCGATCTCGTCGGCGTTGCCGACCGTCGCCGACAGCGCGACGGTCTGGAGGTCGGGGTTGAGCCGGCGCAGTTTCGCGAGGGTAACCTCGAGCGTCGGCCCCCGGTTGCGGTCGTCGATGAGGTGGACTTCGTCGCTGACGACACAGGTCAGCTCGGAGAGCCAGCTCGCGCCGTTTCGCACGAGCGAGTCGACTTTTTCGCTGGTGGCGACGACGATCTCCTTCGTCGCGAGCCAGTCGCTGGTCGACTCGTAGTTACCCGTCGTCACGCCGACGTCGACGCTGAAGGACTCGTAGGCCGCGAACTCCTCGCGTTTTTCGCTGGCCAGCGCCCGCAGAGGCACGATGTACAGCGCCTTGCCGCCGCGCTCGATCGCCGACAGCATCGACAGGGCGGCGATCATCGTCTTCCCGCTGGCGGTCGGAACGGCCGCGACGAGGTTCTCGCCCTCGGTCGCGCCGGCCTCGACGGCCTCGGCCTGGGGCGGGTAGAGCTCCTCGATCCCCTCGCTGCGAAAGTGCTCGAGCGCGCCGGGCGGGAGCCCCGACAGCTCCTCGATATTCATCGTCCGTTCTTGGCGCGTCCCGTGGTTTAAACTGTCGTCTCTCGGATCGAAACCGTGCGGGCGAACGTGTCGTTGGGCTGGTGCCGGCGTCTGCCCCCGTTCGAATTGTTCCCTCCGGACGATAGTGTAACTCAACACACAGTAATGTAAAGAAATAACAGTAACGTTCACGACGGTCTTACACGAATTATGCAACGACGGCAATTCGTTACGGCCCTGGGCGCGACTGGACTGCTCGGTGCGACCGGTTCAGCCGGGGCGCACTCTGGCGGTGCCGACTCGCGGGGAGGCGACATCGAGAACGTGATCGTCCTGATCGGCGACGGGATGGGGTTCGACCCGATCGAGGTCACGTCGGTCGTCCACGGCGATCTGTCGCTGCAGTCGATGACCGGCGTCGGGTACACGCGGACGAACTCCCGGAGCGGCGAGGTGACGGACTCGGCGGCGGCCGGGACGGCACTGGCAACCGGTCACAAGGCGTACAACGGGCAAATCTCGGTCCGCGGCGACGAGGACGACGACGATCCGACGGCGCTTCTGACCCAGCTCGAGCTCGCGCAGTCCTGCGGGAAGGCGACCGGGCTGGTTTCGACGACCAGGATCACCCACGCCACGCCGGCCGCCTTCGCTTCGCACGTACCCGATCGGGACATGGAGGAGGCGATCGCCGAACAGTACGTCGACAGCGACGTCGACGTGCTCATGGGCGGCGGCCGCCGCGAGTTCAGCGACGACGTGCTCGAGCGGATGCGGGAGGCCGGCTACGAGGTGTTGCTCGACGCCGACGACCTCCAGAACGCGGGCGAGGATCGCCTGCTCGGGCTGTTCGCCGACAGCCACGTCCCCTACACGCTCGACCGCGACGGGTCGGTCCCGTCGCTGCCCGAGATGACCGCCGCCGCGGTCGACCGACTCGAGGACGACGGCGACGACGGGTTCTTCCTCATGGTCGAGGGCGGGCGCATCGACCACGCCGAACACGGCAACGACGTCCAGTCGACCGTCGCCGAAACCCGGGAGTTCGACGCGGTCGTCGACTGGGCGCTCGAGTACGTCGCCGACCGCGACGACACGCTCGTCGTCGTCGCCTCCGACCACGAGACGGGCGGGCTGGCGACCGGCAGCGGCTACGGCTCGCCGATCGACGCCGAGGCGATCCGGAACGCGGAGGCGAGCAACGAGGCCGTCGCCGAGGCCGTCGAGGGCGACGAGTCGATTTCCGGGGCAATCGAAGGGCGGGTCGACGTCGACCTCACCGACGACGACATCGATCGGATCGACGACGCCACGGAAGCCGACGACCCCTACGCGCTCTCGAACGCGATCGGGGCGGTCGTGTCCGACCACCTCGGCGTCTCGTGGGCCTCGGACGTCCACACCGGTCCGGCCCAGACGGTCATGGCCGCCGGCCCCGACGTCGATCCGTTCAACGGCTGGATCCACCACACCGACCTCTCGGTGACCGTCACCGCGCTCCTGTTGTTCGGCCGACTCGCGGACGTCGACGAGGACGAACGCGAGGCCTGGGAGCGAACGATCGCCAAAAACGGACCGACGGGCCGCCGCGACGCCTGCCTCGCCCTCGAGTACGTCGGTCCCGTCACCGACGACGTGACCGCGGCACTGGACCTCGACGGGAACGGCGTCGTCGACTACCGAGACGTGCTCGGCATCCTCGAGGGCGACGTCCCGTCGCCGGCGGCTCGAGTCGGACGGCGACGTGAGGCGCCGTACTCGGCACACGACGTCTGAACGCGCCGTTTCGAACGGCGGCCGAGCGCCGACGCCGTGTCCACGCCCGGAGCGGAACGGAGCGCGCTACCGCGTGTCGGCGCCGCGGCGTTATTCTCGGGTCGCCTCGTCGGCGGACTCGCGCACGATCACGGACGAGATCCGCATTCCGTCGACGGCCGCCACCTCGAGATCGTAGCCGTCGACGGCGACGCGGTCGCCGGTTTCGGGCGGGCGACCGAGTCGGTCGAGAACCAGTCCGCCGACGGTCTCGATCGCGTCGTGGTCGAACGCGCTGCCGAGTTCGTCGTTGAGCGCCGAGAGCGTGACGCCGCCGTCGACGAGGAGTCCGCCCGCCCGGCCGTTGCGGTCGATCGAGGGCTCGCGCGCGGCGACGTCGAACCTGTCGCGGATGTCGCCGACGACGACCTCGACGACGTCCTCGACGGCGACGATCCCCTCGAGGACGCCCCACTCGTCGATCACGGCGGCCATCTGGGCCTGCTCGTCCTGTAGTTCGGAGAGCAGGTCGCCGACGGCGGTCGTCTCCGGCACTACCGGCATCTCCCGCGCGAGGTCGCCGGCGGTGACGGCCGCCGTCCGTTCGCCCTCGAGCGTCTGATCGGCCCGGATGACGTCCTTGGCGTCGACGAGCCCGACCACCTCGTCGGGGTCGTCGGCGGCGACGACGGGGTAGCGGGTGTGGCCCGCGTCGACGATGACGCGTCGCAGCTCCGGGAGGGACAGGTCCGCGGACACGCTGCGGATGTCGGGTCGGGGGACCATGATCTCGCGGACCGCGATGTCGTCGAGTTCGAACACGCTCTCGACCATCCTGACCTCCTCGCCCGCGACGTGGCCCTCCTCGCCGGCTCTCGAGAGGGCCATCCGGAGCTCCTCCTCGGTGAGCGTTTCGTCGGTCTCCGAGGCCGGCGGAACGCCGAGCAGCCGCGTAAAGGCGTTGGCGGTCCCGTTGAACACGACGATTCCGGGAACGAAGAGGTAGTAGAACAGCTTCATCGGAACGGAGACCGCCAGCGCGACGCGTTCGGCCTGCGCGATGGAGATCGTCTTCGGCGCGAGTTCGCCGAAGACGACGTGCAGGAACGTGATAACGCTGAATCCGATGGCGAACGCCACCAGGTGGACCAGGCTCTCCGGCAGCACCTGCGCGGCGACCGGTTCGATCAGCGCCGCGATCGCGGGCTCGCCGAGCCACCCCAGCCCCAGGGAGGCGATCGTGATGCCGAGCTGGGTGACCGCGAGGTAGTCGTCCAAGTTGTCCATCGCCTCCTGCAGCGTCGCCGCGCCCCGGCGCCCCTCCGCGGCGAGCGACTCGACGGCCGTCGCCCGCACTCGGACGTAGGCGAACTCGGCGGCGACGAAGAAACCGTTCAGCGCGACGAGCAACAGGGCGCCGACGATCCGAGCGAGGGAGAACGCGAGGTCTACCATCGTCCCCCCGGCGATCGGGATTCGGTACGGGCGATTCGCGACGACTGACTCCAGCAACCGACCATGCGGGTACGACGACCGTACGGAACTAAACGGTACTGCCGTCGATGGCGATTCCCGGTCGACGGCTCGCGGGCCGACGCGTCGGTTCGCCGCCCGACCCGCGGCTCTCCCCTGCCCGTTCGACGCCTACGCGGTCGGCACGTCGTAGCTCGTCTCGAGGTGTGCGAACAGCTCGTCGACCAGCACGGGATCGTACGTCCAGAACCCGTAGTACCGGTCGGGTCGGCGCTCCTCGGCGACCAGCGCGCACTTTCGGCGGACGTCGCCCCCACCGTCGAAGGCGACGAACCAGAACCGGCCGAGTTCGCCCGAGCCGGAGACGAGCGGAGGGTCGCCGTCCGACCCCTTCGTTCCGTCCCACGCCTCGTCGACGAACGCCGTTACCGACAGCGTGCCCCGAGAGGCGAGGCGGTCGTACACCGCCCGCTGGTCGTCGAACGCCACCTCGCGCTGGAAGCCGGCGTACAGCCGTCCCGCGGCGGCTCGCCAGGCCCGTTCCTCGATCTCCCTGGCGGCCGCGAGCATCTGTCGGCGGTCGTAGGCGGCGAACAGCGTGTTCTCGAGGAAGTCGAACAGCTCCCGCGCGTCGGGTTCGTCCGCCTCGAGCGTCCACGGCGGGTGGATTTCCGGCGAGAGGACGGCGTCGAACTCCTCGAGTCCCAGCGCGCCCCGGAACTCGCCGTTCGGACCCCGAATCACGACGAACCCCTCCTCGAACGCCGCGGCGCGGCGATACTCGACGTCGACGTTGCGGGTCGCAAACTGCCGCTCAAGGTCCGCCGCGACGCCGTCGTCCGCGGCGTAGACCTCGAGGCGCTTTCGCTCGCGTTCGACGGCCTCGAGCGCCTCGCCCAGCGTCTCGACGGTCATTTCTCGACGCCGAGCACCCCGTAGACGGCCGGGGGGACGTCGACGTCTCGCACCCTCCCGTCGGAGGGATCGAACTCGAGTAACCCGTGGTCGTCGAGCCGCGGGAGCACCGAGTGGTGGAGGGTGACGCGGGCCCGCTCGTAGGCCCCCTCGCCGGCGATCCGCCCGCCGTCGGCGGCAGTGGCGCCGGCGATCACCGCCGCGAGGTCGTCGAGCGTTGCGCTCGGGTGGTCGTACAGGTACGCCAGCGTGATGCGGACCTCCCGCGACGAGAGGAGCCCGAGGAGGTCGTCGACGTCGTGCTCGGGAGCGGCGTCCGCGAGCGCGGAGAGGTCCTCGAGGCCGTCGTTCATGGACGGTGAGTTGGTCCCTCGAGCGTATAAGGTGTGTTCCGGACGACCGCGACTATCGCGTGCAGCGATAGTTCCGGTGGCGCTGAACGAGTTCGCGATCGGGACGCGCCGATTCCGCTGCCGACCGCGGCGTCGCGACCGCTAACGATTTAGGACGATCGGCCCAACCCTCGCGCATGAGGGTCGAATTCGACGAGGACACCTGTATCGGGATGTACCAGTGCGTCGCCGAGTGGGACGCCTTCCGGAAGGACAAATCGAAGGGGAAGGCCGTCCTCGAGGACAGCGAGGAAGTTGAGGACGGGGTCTTCGTCCGTGAGGTGCCCGAGGACGCCGAACTCGACGCGAAGTTCGCGGCCCGGACCTGTCCCGTCGACGCGATCACGATCTACGACGACGACGGCGAGCAGCTAATTCCCTGAGCCGCGCGATCGCGTCTCGACCCGTCGAGGTCCGAACGCGTCGGCGACGGTCGATCCGCGGTAGTGGCCGCGTCCCGTCCCGTTTCGCGGGCGTCGAAAAACGCGGCGGGGCCGGCTACGCGATCTCGTCGTACTGCTCGGAGAGCTTCTCCGCGGCCTCGCCCAGTTGGTTGCGCTCGAACTCGGTCAGATCCCACTCGACGACCTCCTCGACGCCGTCGGCGCCGAGCTTGGCCGGAACGCCGAAGGCGGTGTCCTCGTGGCCGTACTCGCCCTCGAGGGCGACGCTGCAGGGCAACACCTCCCCGGTGTCCCGGAGGATGGCCTCGACGGTGTGGCCGACGCCAGTCGCCGGCCCCCACTCGGTGGCGCCTTTCTTCTCGATGACGTTCATCGCCGAGGTCTGTAGCTCCTCGAGCAGTTCCTCCTTCTCGTCATCGTCGAACTCGACGTCCCGTCCGTCGACGCGAACCTTCGAGAACACCGGAACCTGGGCGTCGCCGTGCTCGCCGAGGATCGTCGCCTCGACGTTCCGGACGGGGACGCCGAAGCGCTGAGCGATCACGTACCGGAACCGCGCGGAGTCGAGCCGACCGCCGAAGCCGATCACCTTCTCGCGGGCCCGGTCGCCGGCCTCGTAGAGGTGGCGGTTCAGCAGGTCGACCGGGTTCGAGGTGGTGACGGTGACGAAGTCGTCGTTGTGCTCGGCCAGCGAGGAGCCGATGTCCTCCATGATGGGGGCGTTGTCGCCGGCCAGATCGATCCGGGTCTGACCGGGCTGGCGGGGGATTCCGGCCGTGATGACGACGACGTCCGAGCCGGCGGTGTCCTCGTAGCCGCCCTGCCGGATCGTCGTGTTCGAGTCGTAGGCGACGCCGTGGTTCGCGTCGGCGGCCTGGCCGACCGTGTCGTCTTCCTTGTCCGGGATGTCTACGAACACGAGTTCGTCCGCGACGTCTCGGAGCGCGATGTTGTAGCCCGCGGCGGCCCCGACCGTTCCGGCCGCGCCGACCACGCTAACTTTCGTCATACCACGTCACACTCCACCGTGGTTGGCGTTAAATCCGTCGAAACCACGCGTCGCAGCAGCGATCGACGTCCGTGCGAACGACGACCGTCGAACCCGTTCTCGACCCTCGCGAGCGTCCCCGCCGTCGGAGCCCGAAACCGACCTCTCTTTGCGATCGCCGTCGCTCCCTCGAGCATGCGCGTCAGCGTCATCGGCGGCGGAACGATCACACGCGAGGAGAGCGAAATCGCAACGGCGGTCGGCCGGGAACTGGGCCGACGCGGCCACGCAGTCGTCTGTGGCGGACTCGGCGGGACGATGGAGGCGGTCTGTCGCGGCGCGAAGTCGGAGGGCGGCGAGACGATCGGGATCCTGCCCGTCGAGGACCGCGCGGCCGCCAACGAGTTCGTCGACACGGCGATCGCGACCGGGATGGGCCACGCCAGAAACGCGCTGGTTCCGCTGAACGGCGTCGGCGTGATCGCTCTCTCGGGCGGTCCCGGAACCCTCTCGGAGATCGGATTCGCGCTCGTCTACGGGCGGCCGGTCGTCGGCGTCGACGCCCACGACGTCCTCGGCTTCGAGGTCGTCCCGGGGCCGACGGCGGCGGTCGACGTCCTCGAGGCGGCCGTCCGATAGGTCTTCTCTCCGACGGGGAATCGAGCACGCGGTATATCTCCGCGCACCGCGTCTCTCTCGTATGAACAGTCGCCTCGAGACGGTAGTCAGGATCGCCGGAAGCTCGGTCGCGGGCGTCGTCGCGTTCGTCGCGGTGACGGTCCTCGTGACCGACGGGCTCGAGCCGTACGTCTGGCCGTCGCTTCTGGTCGGTCTGCCGGCGGGCGTCGCGGCGGGCGTCGCCGCGTTCGCCCTCGCAATCCTCGGGACGCGCTACTACGCGGAACGCGGGACCGAGGCGGGAGTCTCTCGGCGAACGGCGGTCCGCCTCTGGGCGACGCTCGGCGCCCTCGGAAGCTCCGTGGTCGGGGGCGCACTCGGGACCGCCGCCGTCGTGCTCTGGGGCGGCGGTCTCGCGAGCGGACTGGTGTTCGTCGGTCTCCCAATCGGCCTCCTGGCGGCCGGTGTGGGCGGCGCGCTGATCGCTCGGTTCGGAGCGCGCCGCAGCGATCGTCGGCGGGCGTCGCCGCGGTGACTCCGTCGCAGCTTTTTCGACCGCGTAGCTCCTTCGGGGGAACATGAGCGACTTCGACAAGGAAGCCGAGCGCGAGAAGCTCCGCGAGAAGTACGAGCGCGACAAGGCCGACCGCGAGGCCACCCAGCGGATGAGCGACCTCCTGTTGAAGGGTGCCACGATGACGAACTCCCACTGTGGCACCTGCGGCGACCCGCTGTTCCAGCAGGACGGGACGACGTTCTGTCCCAGCTGTCACGGGAACCCCGACGCTGTTCGGGGAACCGACCTCGAGGCCCGGCCAGCGGCGGAGTCGGCCGCGGACGACGCCGACGAGGACGCGGATCGTCCGGAGCCCGAGATCGACGCGACGCGGTCCGGGACGGACGACGAGGATGGCCCCGATACGACGCCCGAGCGCGCGGGCCAGGGCCAGACCGCCGACACCGATCCTGCGGGCGACGCGAGCGACCGTCCGTCCTCGCCACCGTCGCGGTCGACGGCCGACGGGGAGGTCAGAACCCAGTCCCGGGACGCCGATCGAGACCCGGAACCGGATCGGGCCCAGCGGGACCGACACCACGCTCGATCCGGCAGCCGGCCCGCCGAACGGCCGCGACGGGCCGGCGACTCGCGAACCCGATCGCCGTCGGGAACGGGCGAGCTCGAGGACGCCCGCGCCTCGCTGGTCGCGGCCCTCGAGAAGTTCACCCGGGAGGCAGCCGAGACGGACGACCCCCGCTACGCCCGGGAGTGTCTCGAGGCCGCCCGGGAGGCCGGCGAGACCCTCGAGACGCTGCGTTGATCCCCGCCGGTCGAGAGCGCCCGTCCGAGGGCTCCGCTAGCCGGTGTACGTGCTGCCGATCACGTCGCGGATCCGTTCGGCGGTCACCCGGCCGACGCCGTCGGCCGCCGTCAGTTCGTCCTCGCTGGCGATCATCACCGCCTCGACGGTGCCGAACTCCTCGAGCAGCGACCGGGCGGTGACGGGGCCGATCTCGGCGATCGAGGAGACGACGTACTCCTGCTGTTCGGCCATCGTCTTGGCCTGTTTCTGCCCGTGGACCGACACCTCCCGGTCGCCAGTCTCCTGCTCGCGGCCCGCGATCACCGCGAGCAGGTCCGTCGTGTCGGCCTCGCTTTCGGTCCGGAGGACGCTTGCGCCGAAGTCGACGGCCAGGCTCGAGAGCGCGCCCCGAACGGCGTTGGGGTGGACGTCGCGTTGCTCGTACAGTCCCTCGCCCTCGACGATTACGATCGGGCGCGCGTAGTGGCGGCTCATCGCGCCGACCTGCTCGAACACCGAGCGGTCGCCGCCGACCAGCGAGTCGACGAAGTCGGCGACGGACTTGCGCTCGACGGCGACCCGATCCGAGAGCACGTAGTCGCCGACCTCCAGGGTCTCGAGGCGCACCTCGTACTCCTCCCGGCGCGAGAGTTCGCGGGCGATGTTGGCGTCCATCTCGCGCTGGTCGGCGACGACCTCCACGCGGTCGCCCTCGGCGTGGGGTTCGTGGGTCTCGACGGTCTCGCCCTCGTCGCTCGAATCGTCGTCATCGCTACTCGAATCCGAGTTCTCCTCGGCGAACTCCCGTAATCCCGGCCGATCTCCAACCCCCTCGTTTCCGCTGGAAGCCCCGCCGCCGGGTTGCGATTCTCCGCCCCCGCCGTCCACTTTCGCTCCGCTCTCGAACGCGGCCAGCGACTGCTGGGCGTCGTCGAGTTCCGCCTCGAGGTCGTCGGCCATCCCCTTCAGCTCCCGGAGTTCGGACTCCATCTCCTTCTCGCGGCGCTTCGAGATCCAGAAGTAGGCCTCGTCGCGGGTGTCCTCGGCCAGCAGGACGACGACCCGCCCCTCCGACTGGCGTCCGGTACGGCCCTTGCGCTGGATCGACCGGATCGCCGTCGGGACGGGCTCGTAGAACAGCACGAGGTCGACCTCCGGGACGTCCAGTCCCTCCTCGGCGACCGACGTCGAGACCAGCACCTCGAACTCGCCGCCGCGGAAGGCGTCCAGGACCTCCTGTTGTTCGGTCTGGGTCATCCCGTCCGAACCCTCGCGGTCGCCCTGGCCGACGAACCGCTTCGCGTCGAAGCTCTCGCTCAGGAACTCTGTCAGCGCCTCCGCGGTGTCGCGTGATTCGGTGAAGACGATCACTCGGTCGCCGCCCTCGAGCCCCAGCGTCTCAGCCAGCAGCATCCGGCTCTTGCGGTACTTCGGGTGGATCTCGTCGAAGTTCTCGGCCCGACGCATCGCCTCCCGAACGCGGGGGTCGGAGACCATGCGCTGGCTCGCTTTCGACGCCCCCGAGGACCGGGCCTGGTTGCGCTGACGGTCGAAGTACCGTCGCAGCGCCTCGACGCTCTGGGTCTCGACGAGGGTGACCGCCTGGCGGAGCTTCATCACCTCCGCGTGGACGGACATGCCCTCGAACCCCTCGGACTGGTCGTTGTTGATCAGCTGCTGGAGCTCCGCGCGCATCCGGTTCAGATCCTTCTGGGACTGGTCGGGCTGGGTCGAGGAAGCCACCCCGAGTTCCTTTAACTTCTCGAGGCGATCCGTGATCACCTCGTTCAGCGCGTCGCGGATCTCCAGGACCTCCTCGGGAAGCTCGATCCGTTCCCACTCGACGTCGGTGTCGTGGGTGAACTCGTCGACGTCGGCGTCCTCCTCGGTCATAACCTCGACCTCCTGGAGGCCGAGGTTCTCGCAGACCTCGAGAATGGCCTCCTCGTCGCCGCCCGGCGAGGCGCTCATCCCGGTGACGAGCGGGTCGTCGGCGTCGGCGTGGTAGCGCTCGGCGATGTAGTTGTAGGCGTAGTCGCCGGTGGCGCGGTGGCACTCGTCGAAGGTGCAGTGGGTGACGTCGGAAAGCGAGATCCGGCTGCCGACCAGATCGTTCTCGATCACCTGCGGGGTGGCCATCACGACCGTCGCCTCCTCCCAGAGGGCGGCCCGATCGTCCGGGCTGACGTCACCGGTGAAGACGACGATCTCGTCGTCCGGTATCTGCAGGGCCTCGCGGTAGAACTCGGCGTGTTGCTGGACGAGGGGTTTCGTGGGGGCGAGCATCAGGGCGGTTCCGCCGACCTCCTCGAGCCGGCGGGCGGTCACCAGCAGGCTCACCGTCGTCTTCCCGAGTCCCGTCGGGAGACAGACGAGCGTGTGGTGGTTCGCGGCCGTCCCCGCGAGCTTCAGCTGGTAGAGCCGGCGCTCGAGGAACTCGGGCTCGAGCAGGGGGTGGTCGATCGTCGGCTGTCCGCCGTCCTCGTCCGTCGCTGCCATTGCCGGGCGTTCATCCTCGCCGCGAATAAGGGTTCGCGTATCGGGGTGAAAGTGAAACGGGAGGCGGAACTGCCCTCGAGAGCGGGACCGACGGCTCGCTCCCGTGCGTTGCAACGCCACCCTCCAAGCGGCTGTGGACCGTCCGTGCGGTATGGAAACCTCGAGATCCACCCCCGGGTTGCCGGAGCCGCGGTCGATCCTCACGGCGGTCGGCTTCGTCGTCCTGGTCAACGCCGTCGGCAGCGCGCCCGCCCTGATCTCGTCGTCGGACACGGCCTGGTTCCGGGCGCTCGAGAAACCCTGGTTCTACCCGCCCGGGATCGCCTTCTCGATCGTCTGGACGCTGCTGTTTACCCTGCTCGGCGTCGCGCTCTGGCTCGTCTGGCGCAGCGAGGGCGACGGGCAACGGCTCGCTCTGGGCCTGTTCGTCGTCCAGATGGCCGTCAACGTCTCCTGGACGCCCGCGTTCTTCTCGCTCGAGCAACTGCTCGTCGCGTTCGGGATCATCGTCCTCCTCTGGGCGCTCGTCGTCGCGACCGTCGTCGCCTTCCGGCGGGTCGACCGTCGCGCCGCCGCCCTGCTCGTGCCCTACCTCGCCTGGATCACGTTCGCCGCCGTGCTCAACTTCGAGATCTGGCGACTGAACGCGTGATACGGAATCGCCGAAGACGAAGCACCGACCGTCCACCGTGGCGCGTGCTGAACCGCGGCGAGCGAAGCGAGGCGCGAGTGAAACGAGCGCCTCGAAGCGAGTCGCGGCTCGAACTCACGCGAGGGATGAGTGAGCGACCGGAGGGAGCGAACGAGTCGGTTGGGGAGGGTGTGGCCATCCACTGTGTTCGTGCGAGCAGAACGCTTCTTCGAGCGAAATCACGATACGAGCCCGCGCACCACGATTGGGTAGATCGGCACCCTCACGGTCGAACAGGAGCCCCCTCAACACTCCTCGGGCCGACGCGGCCGATCCGGATCGACCGCGTGCGCGAGGGTCTCGAGCCCGGTCCCCAGCGGGTACTCGAGGATTCCCGCCGGCTCCTCGAGCACGCGCCCGAGAACGACCTCGGAAGCCCGCGCAACCGGATTCCGGGTGTCGTAGTAGGCGTCGTACACCCCCGCCATCGCCTCGGTCTCCATGTATCCACAGAGGGCGTACCCCCCGGGTCGGCGCTCGAGGACGATCGACTCGGTGTACATCTCCTCTGCCTCGAGCATCGCACCGCTCCAGCGCTCGATCGGGCCGAGTTCGATCTCGCCCGCCGCGACGCGCCGCGAGAGGCCGACGAAGCGGTCCGCGAGTCGCTCGGCCAGCCCCGGTTTCAGGTGCAACTGGACGAGGTCGACGTCGACGCCGTCCTTGAGTTCGGCACCGCCGACGACGAGGGGACCGTCGTCTGCCCCAGTCGCGGTTCGCGGCCGATCGGGGTTGACCGCGTGGACCAGTAGCTCCCGATCGACGCGGGCTTCCGTGGCGGCGAGCGCGTCGTGCTCGAGGGGAAACGCCGTCTCGACCCGCGATTCCGCATCCTCCCCGTCGGCCGTCGCGGAACGGGGCACCTCGACGTACCAGAGCAGCTCCGGCTCGCTACCGGTGTCGAGAAACAGCGACGCCGTGGTCGCGCCCTCGAGCCCGAGCAGCGGTCGGGGATCGTCGGGGTCGGCATAGCGCTCCGCAACGGCTTCGCGAACCGACTCGAGGCGATCCCCGTCGACGCGCCGGCGGACGAGAAACGCGCTCGCGTGGCGCTCGGTGATGTACCTCGAGTCGCTCGCTGCCGATCCGCGACGCCTGCGGTACTGTGCGTAGCCCAGACCGGCGACGACGGTTCCCAGAACGAGACTCCGGCGTCCCCACGATTCGAATGCCATATCGGATCGTCGGCGCGAGCGACGTTCGCAGTGTTCCCGAAACCTATCGGCCATTCAAGTAGGTTCCAGCGGTACGATCGACCGTGAAGTCCGTCGGCATCGAGCTGCGCTACGAACGAGACGCGCTCTCCCCGATCCACGAGGGCATCTGTTCGTCGCCCGCCCTCGAGCGAGAGCTGATCCTCGGCGGGCAGGCCGTCGACGGCGTCGAGACGATCACCTCGTTCGTCGACGGCGATCCGACGGCCTACGAGCCGCTGGTCGCCGACGGCGAGGGGGTTCGGGAGTACGAGATCACGCCCGTCGAGAACGGCTTCTTTCTCTACCTGCGCCAGGAACTCGGCCCCGAGGGGGTTTCGCTGCTGGACGCGCTGGCTCAGGAAACGGTCGTGGTCGTTCCACCGATCGAGGTTCGTGCGGACCGGACGATGCGGCTGACGCTCGTGGGCCACCCCGACGACCTCGGGACGATCCTCGAGACGGTTCCCGAGGGCGTCTCGCTGGACGTGCTGTGGGCTCGCGACGAGCTGACGGTCTCCGGCGGCGTCGTTTCGGATCGTCAGCGCGAGGCGCTGCAGGCCGCTCGAGAGCTGGGCTACTACGAGGTCCCGCGCCGGAACGGGATCGAGGCCGTCGCGGCCGAACTCGAGTGCGCCGTCTCGACGGCCTCCGAGCTGCTGCGGCGGGGAGAGGCTCGAGTGATCGAACGCGTCCTCGACGGCGATCCCTGATCGACCCGGGGCGACGGCTCGCCCTCGCCGGACGAACGCCGGGGCCGGCCGGGATCACGCCGGCAGGAACTCGAGGGTCAGAAACGCCAGCACGCTGGCGTAGACGGGGATCGTCAGGTTGTCGTCGATGATGTAGGTGCGGATCTCGAGGGTGACGCCGTCGGCCAGCATCGCGCCCAGCGCAGCTGCCAGCGCCGCCGTCAGGGGGAGAAAGGGAACCGCGAGGACCGTCGAGACGAGAAACATCGTGACCAGCACCTTCGGGGGCTTGATCCGCTGGAGGCTGTCGTCCGAGACGGCGCCGCTGATCGGATCGCCCAGCGCGAGCATCAGCATCGACGGCAGGGCGATCTCCGGCGCGAAGACGAGGACGACCGCCGCCGTGCTGATCATGTAGAGAGCGTAGGCTGCGGGGTTGTCCTGCTCGTACTCCCGGGTGAGAGCGTCGTAGAGTCGCCAGTCGAGACCGACCCGGAGCCGGAGGAACTCGAGGACGAGCGCGCCGGACGCGAGGGCGACCATGAGGACCCGAAACCGGGTCCAGGTCAGCCCGAGGTCGAGAGCGTCGGCGAGCAGATAGAGCGCGACCAGGCCCGACCCGCTGGCGTGAACGAGCCGTCGCTTCAGTTCGTCGGCCATCACGGGAACCCTCGAAGGACCGCGCCTTCAGTCCGTCGGTTACGGCGTGGCTATCGAGCGTCCGCCTCCTCGGGCGGCGACCGTCGGACGCGACGCGTGACAGCCGGTCGGTGCCGATCCCGATCGGTCCCGGAGCGCTCAGGCTTCTTCGGGCGGCTCGACGACGACGGTGCCGTCGTTCGAGACCGTCACGCAACACCCCTCGTACGAAAAGCTCACCGCGATCGGTCGCGCCGACGGCGTCTCCACGAGCGCGGACAGCGCCTCGGGATCGACGACGTGGAACAGCGGCGTCATCGAACCGAACTCGCGACCCGTGACGGCCCCGACGGACTCGACGACCGCCAGCGTGACCGTCTCTGCCCCGCCGTCGAACCGGGCGTGGAACGTTTCCGTCTCCGGATCGTACCCTACCCTATCGTCGTCGACCGCCGGCACCGTCTCGGGATAAATCGTCTCGTCGCTCATTACGTTTCCATACGACCTCACGCCCGTAAGGTGAGACACTGACCAGTCAGCGTGCGTCCGCACCGGACTCCTCGAAGAGGTGACGGAACACCGTCCGCTGCGCCTTTCGGAGGTGCTGGTTGAACGTTTGGCGGGTGACGTCGAACCGATCCGCCAACTCCTTGCCGGTGCTGGTTCGCGGCGTCTCGAAGTAGCCGCCGAAGTACGCGGCGTCGAGCGCGGCGAGTTGCCGATCGGTGAGGGCGTCGGCGACCACGTCGTACAGGAGGTGTGGCGAGTAGACGAGCTCCTCGCTTACCAGTTCGGCTTCCGGGTGGAACTCCCTGATCCCGTCGGCCGCCAGGCGAGGGTCGACATCGCCGGGGAGCTCCCCGAGGAAACGGACTTCGTCGGGAGTCACGACGATCGCACAGGCACGCCCCCCGAGGGACGGAAACACGTGCGAGACCGTCGTCGGCTCCGCGTGCGCCTCGACGCGACTGCGGCCGTCGATCGAGCTGAGTAACCGCACGTCGAGGTAGTGCGGAACCTCCTCGACGGCGGTGACGAACTCGCTCGCGGTGAGATCCGACGTCCCCATGTACTGGACGGTCGTCCCGTCGGGCAGCGGTACGATCGAGTCGACGTCGATCCGCGTGTCGCCGCCATCGACGCGGAGGGACGGCGGAACCGCCGACCCGTCGGCCCGAAACTCGAGGCGTCGGACGTGGTCGCTGGTCAACTGCTTCTCGCGTCGTTTCAGCGCCGTCACGTCCTCGAACGCGACGATCACGTACTCGGTCGCCCCAGACTCGTCCGGAACGGGGGCGGTGTTGCTCGAGAGCCACCGCTCGGAGCCGTCGGGGAGTTCGATCCAGTGTTCGAAGCCGAACACTGGGTCGCCGCTCTCGAGCACGCGCGCGACCGGGTTCTCGTCCGCGGGAACCGGACGCCCGTCGTCGTAGTAGATGTTCCAGTCGGGCGAATCGTACGTTCGGGCGGCGATCTCCGCCCGCGAGAGATCGAGCGTTTCCGCCGCGCGCTCGTTCGCGAAGACCATCTCGCCCGCCGCGTCGAGTACGATCGTACCGACGGGACTCGCCTCGAACACCCGCCGCGCGAGGTTCCCGGGGGGCGTCGCGCGTTCGTTCGCCTCGGAGTCGCCCGCCTCGCCGTCGGATCGGTCCGCTTCCGGTCGATCGATCACCGTTCCGTCACCCCCGCGTCGGCCGTCGAAGCGCCTCCGGGAAGATCCCCTCCGGCAGGTACGCCGAAACGACCCAGTTCGGGGCGTTGACCGCCTCGCTCACCTTCAGGTCGACGGCCGCCGAACACAGCATGTAGGCCTCCGCCCGGTCGAGCCCGCGCTCGGTCGCCAGGTGGTCGATCTGCTGGCGGACCGCCGCCCTGGCCGCCTCCATCAGGTCCTCGCCGACGCCGGTCGTCCCGTACGCCGGCTCGTCCCGCCCGCTCGGGGTGAACGGCCCCGTCGTCTCGAAGCGGGGCTGCTCGATCGTCGGCTCCGAGCGCACGTCGAACCGGCAGGTGACGGTCATCGGCGCCTCGATCCCGGTTCCACAGACCTCGCCGTCCCCCTGTGCGGCGTGACAGTCGCCGACGCTGAACAGGGCGTCCTCGACCGCGACGGGGAGGTACAGCGTCGAGCCCGCAGTGAGGTGTTTGACGTCGAGGTTTCCGCCGACCGACCGCGGCGGGAACGTGCTGTGGGCGCCGTCCTCGGCGGGCGCGACCCCGATCACGCCGGGGAACGGATCGATCGGGACCTCGATACCGTCGACGAATCGGGCGACGCCGTCCTCGAGCTCCCAGACGTGCGACGCCGGCTCGGGGAACTCCGCGGCCAGGAGCCCCAGCTCCATCTCCCCGGGGAGGACCAGCGTCTGCCCCCACCCCTCGTGTTCGAACTCGAGCAGCTCCACCGCGAGCACGTCGCCCGGCTCGGCCCCCTCGACCGCGACCGGGCCCGTCAGCGGGTGGATCGGGTCGACGTTCAGGGCCGCGACGTCCGCGGCCGTCGAGCCTGGACCGAGCTGTCCGTTCGTCGAGTCTCGACACTCGAACCGAACGACGTCGCCCGGTTCGACGGTCACAACCGGCTCGAGCCCGTTGTCCCAGACGCTGTGAACGGCGTCGTCGGCCCCGATCCGGTAGTCTACGTCGCTGATCTCTTCGGACATTCGATGGCCGTAGGAGCGACGGAAGGATAAAGGATACGACGGCTATCTGATAGCGTTTCCGTCGAGGCTACAGGTCCTCGAACGCGATCTCGCCAGCGCGGATCGCCGCCAGCGTCTCGGCCAGCTCGTCGACCGCGAGTCGCTTCTGGTCGGTCGTATCGCGTTCACGGACCGTGACGGTCGTCTCGTCGGCTTCGAGAGTCTCGTAGTCGACGGTCACGCAAAACGGCGTGCCGACCTCGTCCTGGCGGCGGTAGCGCCGCCCGATGTTGCCCGAGTCGTCGTAGGTGACCGAGAGCCCCGCCTCCCGCAGCTCGGCGACGACGTCGTCGGCGACGGCCTCGAGGTCGTCGTCGTTCTGGAGCGGGAAGACGCCGACGAACGTGGGAGCGACCTCGGGATCGAGCGCGAGGTAGGTTCGCTCCTCGCCGTCGACCTCGTCCTCGCTGTAGGCGTGGTGAAGCACGGTGTAGACGACCCGATCGACGCCGAAGGAGGGCTCGATGACGTGCGGGGTGATGTGCTCGCCGGCGATCGTCTCCTCGTCGACCGAGAAGCCGGTCTTCTCGACGGGGATCTCGTCGGTCTCGCCCTCGAGTTCGACTTCGACGGTCTCGCCATCGAAGGCGGTCCGATCCCGCTCGGCCAGCGCCTCGAGTTCCTTGACGACGGCCTGGGCGTCGCCGCCGAACTCCGGCCCCAGATAGCTCATGTCGGGGTCGACGGTCGCCCGTTCGACGGTTTCTGGCTCGTCGTACTGCTTGAAGATCGTAAATCGGTCCTCGGAGTGCTCGGCGTGTTTCGAGAGGTCGTAGTCGGTCCGGTTCGCGAAGCCGGCCATCTCGATCCAGTTGCCGTCGATCTCGCTCTCGGCGTCCCAGCAATCGGCGGCGTAGTGGGCCCGCTCGCCCGAGAGGTGCTGGCGGAACCGGAACCGGTCCATGTCGACGCCGACGGCCTCGTACCACGGCTTGGCGATCCCGAGGAAGTACGCGACCCACTCGTCGGCGATGACGCCGTCCTCGACGGCCGTGCCGATCGTCGTCTCGAGTACCTCGCCGTCCTCGTCGTTTTGTTCGCCGACGGGGTAGAGGCGCACCTCGACGTCGGCGACGCGCTCTACGGGCGGTTCGTCCTCCTCGGGGTCGACGAAGTACTCGAGTTCGGCCTGCGTGAACTCGCGGGTGCGGATGATCGAGCGCCGCGGGCTGATCTCGTTGCGGTAGGCCCGCCCGATCTGGGCGACGCCGAAGGGAAGCTGGTTGCGCGCGTACTCCTTCAGCCGGGGGAACTCGACGAAGATGCCCTGGGCGGTCTCGGGGCGCAGGTAGCCCGGATCGGAGTCGCCGGGGCCGATGTTCGTCGCGAACATGAGGTTGAAGGTCTCGACCGCCTGCCCCGCCAGCCCTGCCCCGCAGGAGGGACAGACGAGTTCGTACTCGGCGATGACCTCCTCGACCTCCGGGATCAGGAGACTCTCGGCGTCCTCGTAGCTCGTGTTGTCCTCGACGACGTGGTCCGCGCGGTGGCTCTCGCCGCATTCGGGACACTCGACGAGCATGTCGTCGAACCCCTCGAGGTGGCCCGAGGCCTCGAAGACGGGTTCGGGCATGATCGTCGGGGCGTCGATCTCCATGTTGCCCTCCGCGACGGCGAAGCGGTCGCGCCAGGCGTCCTCGACGTTGCCCTTCAGCGCGGCGCCCTGGGGACCGAACGTGTAGAAGCCGCCGACGCCGCCGTAGGCGCCCGAGGACTGGAAGAAGTAGCCTCGGCGCTTGGCGAGTTCGACCAGCTTCTCGCCGGTGGGCTCGGCCGTCGCGTCGGACCGTTCGGACTCACTCATCGAGCGCCTCCAGGAGATCGACGTCGCGGACGACGCCGACGAGCCGTTCACCCGTAACCATCGGGAGCTGTTCGACGTCGTTGTTGATCATCTGCTGGGCGGCCTCCTGCACCGAGGTCTGGCCCGAGACCGTCACGACGTCCTCGCTCATGAACTCCCGGACGGGACCGTTCGGGATCTCGATGTCCCGCGTCGGGAGGTAGCGGCTCCCGACGCCCTTGATCCCCTCCCAGGACCACTCCGAGTCCTGATCGGGGAAGTTGTCCCCGGTCTCCTCCTCGCCCTCGACGATACGAGCGACGTCGATGATGTCGACCTCGGTCAGCACGCCGCTCATCCGCCCCTCGTCGTCTAACGCGACGGTGTAGGGGACGTTCGCGTAGTACAGCTCGCGCTCGGCGACGGGCAGCGGGGCGCCCTCGTAGGTCGTGTTGATGTCCCCGCTCGAGTGGCTTTCGACGGCGTCGTCGGTTTCCTGATCGCCCGAGGCGATCGCGTGAACGACGTCGGTCACCGTGACGATCCCCTCGAACGTTCCGTCTTCGGGCGGCTCATCGCCACCCGAACGGTCAGCGGAACTCTGTTCCGCGCTATTAACGACCGGGATCCGGCGCTCGCCCTCCTCGACCATCAGCCGGGCGACCTCCTCGAGGGAGGCGCCGGCGGTCGTCGTCGGAACGTCGTCCATCAGCATGACGAGCTGGTCCTCGTCGGGCTGTTCGATCAGGACGTCCCGCGAGACCAGCCCGCGGTACGCCACGCCGTCGTCCTCCGTCGCGACGACCGGAACTGACGAGAACGACTGTTCCTGCAGGTACTCGAGGACGTCCTCTCGAGTGCCGGGCAACTCCACGGTCACTACGTCTTCCCGCGGCGTCATCGCGTCGGCTACGTTCATGTACACCCGGTACGGTGAAAATGAGTATAAACCCAGTGTTTCAACTGCGTGGTCGCGCGGAGTCCCCTTCCTCAAGGAGCGACCGGAGGGAGCGAGTAGGGAGGGGAGAAGCATGTGGGAAAGGTTGACAACCACCCGCGACGAACGTCCGACTGTCCATGACGGGCCACAGACAGTCCGCGAGGGCTGGCGTACCAACGAGGCCACGGTGCGTTTCTCGGCATGGATGGGTCGCAGTCAACCGACCCCGAAGTCGGGCCCGTCGAAGCGAGCGTGACGCCATGTGCCTCTCCGCTCCCCGGTGTCTACCAGGGATAGAGCGGAGGACACCGACAATTAAATTGCCTCTGGCGTCTGGCCCTGCGCCACAAGCCGACTTCGAGCAGGTGAGTCCCACCCGCCGAGTTGGCGTGCAAGCCCCGTCCTCAAACCCCGTAGGCAGTTAGGGCGGGGTAGTTGACCTGCGAACGGACGACCCCGCCGTCCGGGAGCGCGAACGCGTCGATCCGACGCGTTTATATGTGTGAGGGATTCACATTCACGTACGATGCCATCTGATGTCACGGTCGGGGCCGACGGGACGGTCGTCGGATCGATCGATCCGACCGAGTCGGCCGATCGGTATATCATCGCCGATATCTCTGTCGACGGGGCGTGGCTCTCGATGCGGGCCGACGAGGCGCCGACGCTCCCGTCGATGCGGTAGCGACTCCGCCCCGCGCTCGCTGGACGACTGTCTCCCCTTTCTGTCGAGACCGACCGTCGAGTGGACGACCGCGACGATCCCGCCGAGTCCGAGAACTCGTCACCCGTTCCGATCGAACTCCCCGCCCTCGAGCGGCGGCGCTGGGGGAGAACCGTCGACGGACACCTCGAGACGAGCGACGGTAACCGCTACGCTCGCGAGTCTCCTCTCCTTCGGCGACGAGCGAAAGCGCTGGGACGAGATTCGCACCTTCGTCGCCGCCCGCGAGAACGCGTTCGCGCCGAGCGACACCACCACGACCCGATAGCAACCGAACGCCGTGCGTCGAGCGCCGACCTCTCCTTAGAGTCCGCCGACCGGCAATCGCGCTTCCGGCCGTCCGTCGTCGCTGGTCTGGACTCCCGAAAACTCCGGGGAGTTATCGATCGCTCGCCGCGCCTTCGCGCCGAAAACGGCGGTCGTCGTCAGGATGGACATAATCTTACTCATTCACGAGTTAATAATGGAGCCGGCCGCTTAAGACTTTATACCACCAACGATAGTGTTGGATACTACTTCTCACGGGGCCGTCACACACCCTCTCGATGCGTTCGATCTTCTGCCTCAAGTCCGGGCGACTGCGATCGAGGAAACGGTCCTCGAGGGCGAGGCGGTCGTCGTCTCCCGCACGCTCCGCGTTCCGACGTTTTCGCTACCGCTCGGGACGACGCCGCGCCCGCGACGGCGAATGGTGAGCTTTTTCCACTGGCCGGCACAGTAGTCTCGTATGAACGATCGAGCCGCCGGAACCGCGGACGGGCCCGTTGGCAGCTCCGAGCGCGAGGACGACGAGACGACCGCGTTCGAGCGCCGGCACTGAGATGCGCGCGGAAGACGAACGCTACTTCGAGCGGCTCGAGTTCCAGTTAGACGAGGCGTTCGACGTCGCAGAGCGGGCCAAAGAGCGCGGCGGGGACCCCGAGCCCGAGGTCGAGATCCCGGTCGCGAAGGACATGGCCGACCGCGTCGAGAACATCCTCGGGATCGACGGCGTCGCCGAGCGAGTACGGGAACTCGAGGGCGAGATGAGCCGTGAAGAGGCCGCGCTCGTGCTCGCAGAGGACTTCGCCGAGGGACGGGTCGGCGACTACGAGACGAAAGCGGGCAAGGTCGAGGGCGCGGTCCGGACCGCGGTCGCGTTGCTCACCGAGGGGGTCGTCGCCGCGCCGATCGAGGGGATCGACAAGGTCGAGATCCTCACCAACGACGACGGCACCGAGTTCGTCAACGTCTACTACGCGGGCCCGATCCGCTCGGCGGGCGGGACCGCCCAAGCGCTTTCCGTCCTCGTGGCCGACTACACGCGGGCGCTCGTCGGCATCGAGCAGTACGCGGCCCGCGACGAGGAAGTCGAGCGCTACGCCGAGGAGATCGGCCTCTACGACAAGGAGACCGGCCTCCAGTACACGCCGAAGGACGACGAGACGAAGTTCATCGCCGAGCACATGCCGATCATGCTCGACGGCGAGGCCACCAGCGACGAGGAGGTCTCGGGCTTTCGCGACCTCGAGCGGGTCGACACCAACGGCGCCCGCGGGGGGATGTGCCTGGTTCTGGCGGAGGGGATCGCGCTCAAGGCGCCGAAGATCCAGCGGTACACCCGCAATCTCGAGGAGGTCGACTGGCCGTGGCTCCAGGACCTGATCGACGGCAACTACGGCGCGGACGATGGCGACGAGGACGAGGCCGACGACGCCGAGGAACCCGCGGACGACGGCGACGAGGACGAGCCCGCTCCCGACGAGAGCGACGACTCCGCCGGCCCGCCCCGCGTCGGGGAGTCGAAGAAGTTCCTCCGGGACCTGATCGCCGGACGTCCCGTCTTCTCTCACCCCTGCGCCGAGGGCGGGTTTCGGCTGCGCTACGGCCGGGCGCGCAACCACGGCTTCGCGACCGCCGGCGTCCACCCCGCCGCGATGCACCTGGTCGACGACTTCCTCGCGACGGGCACCCAGATCAAGACCGAACGCCCCGGCAAAGCGGCGGGGGTCGTCCCCGTCGACTCCATCGAGGGGCCGACCGTCAAACTCGCCAACGGCGACGTCCGCCGGATCGACGATCCGGAGGAGGCCAAAGCGATCAGAAACGGCGTCGAGAAGATCCTCGATCTGGGCGAGTACCTCGTCAACTACGGCGAGTTCGTCGAGAACAACCACCCGCTCGCGCCCGCCTCCTACGCGCCCGAGTGGTGGCTCCAGGACCTTGAGGCCGCGGGCGCCGACGTCCGGGCGCTCCGTGACAACCCCCGGATCGATCTCACCGATCCCGACGCCGACCGCGCCCTCGAGTGGGCTCGCGAGTACGACGCGCCGCTTCACCCCGCCTACACCTACCTCTGGCACGATCTCTCCGTCGAGGACTTCTGTACGCTCGCCGCGGCCGTCGCCGACGCCCGCCTCGACAACGCCGGGGAGACGCTCGTCCTCGAGCGCACCGACGCCGTCCGCAAGGCCCTCGAGACGGTCGTGATCGAACACCGACAGTACGAGGACCACCTCGAGGTCGACGACTGGCAACCGTTCGCCCGCTCGGTCGGCTGCGAAATCCGGCGAACCTCGGCCGACGGCGCCTCCGAACGGGCGGCCGACGCCGACCCGGCCCTCGAGGAACCGACCGTCGAACTCGAGCGCACCTGGTCCGAGGACGACCTCTCCGAGCGCGCGCGAACGTGGGGCCACGAGCGAGAGGGCGACAACGCGATCGAGGCGGTCAACGAGGTCGCCCCGTTTCGGGTCCGCGAGCGCGCTCCGACGCGGATCGGCAACCGGATGGGTCGGCCCGAGAAATCGGAGCGGCGGGACCTGAGCCCGCCGGTCCACACGCTGTTTCCGATCGGCGAGGCCGGCGGTCCCCAGCGCAACGTCGCCGACGCGGCCAGCCACGCCGAGACCATGTCGGATACGCCCGGCGTCGTCGAGCTCGAGATCGGTCGCCAGCGCTGTGAGAACTGCGGGACCGAGACCTTCGAGAACCGCTGTCCGGACTGCGACGAGCGCACGATCCCCGACTACCGCTGTCCGGACTGCGACAGCCGGGTCGACCCCAACGAGGCGGGCCGCGTCGAGTGCGACCGCTGCGAGGTCGAGGCGACCTGCGTCGAGCGCCGCGAGGTCGATCTGAACGCGGAGTACCGCGACGCCCTCGAGTCCGTCGGCGAGCGCGAGAACGCCTTCGAGATCCTCAAGGGCGTGAAGGGGCTGACCTCGACGACGAAGGTTCCCGAGCCGATCGAGAAGGGCGTGTTGCGGGCCAAACACGACGTCTCGACGTTCAAGGACGGCACCGTCCGCTACGACATGACCGACCTGCCCGTCACCTCCGTGCGGGCCAGCGAACTCGACGTCGACGTCGGCCAGCTCCGGGCGCTTGGCTACGAGACGGACGTCCACGACGACCCGCTCGTCCACGACGACCAGCTGGTCGAGCTGAAGGTCCAAGATATCGTCCTCTCGGACGGCGCCGCCGAGCACATGCTCAAGACCGCCGACTTCATCGACGACCTCCTCGAGTCCTACTACGGGCTCGAGCCGTTCTACGAGCTCGAGGATCGCCAGGACCTCGTCGGCGAGCTGGTGTTCGGGATGGCACCCCACACGAGCGCCGCAACTGTCGGGCGGGTGATCGGTTTTACGAGCGCGGCGGTCGGATACGCGCATCCGTACTTTCACGCCGCCAAGCGCCGCAACTGCTTCCACCCCGAGACGAAGGTCTGGTATCGCGACGAAACCGACGACTGGCGCCACGAACCGATCGAGACGCTCGTCGAAGAGCGATTGGACGATCCCGAGACGGACGACTTCGGGACCCTCGTCCAGAAACTGGACGGCGACGTAACGGTTCCGTCGCTCGACGAATCCGGCGAACTCACGCGGCAACCCGTCGACGCCGTCTCGAAACACCCTGCGCCGGACCACCTCGTCCGACTCGAGACGCGAAGCGGCCGCGAGATCACCCTCACTCCGGATCACGAGGTCCACGTCTACGAGGACGGTGAACTCCGGACGAAACGAGCCGGCGCGCTCACGACTGACGATTCTGCCGTCGTTCCCGAGCACGTCGATATCGACGACGGCGACGGTTCGCCTCGCGCGTTCGACCTCCTCGAGGAGTTCCTCGAGGTCGATGAGATCGATCCGTCTCGGCTGATGATCAAGGGACTCGACAAGGATCATCTGTACGACCTCTTCGAGCAGCGGCTCCGTGGGGAGTGGGACGGACAGTTCTATCCGCTCGCGAGCACGGCCGACTACTTCGATCTGAGCGAGAAGACGTTCAGCAACTATCTGTACCGTGGGAGTTTCCCCGCGGACCTGCTTCTCGAGCTGTTCGATTCTACTCGGGAGTTCCTCGAGTTCGTCCCCGACGACGTTCGCCTCGGTATGCGACGGGACCGAACCGCGGTCGATCGATTCGTCGAGCTCAACGAGCGCGTCGGGACGCTACTCGGGTACTACGCGGCCGAAGGATTCGCGAGAACACAGGAGACGCCGAAGGGAACGATCCACCAGACGACGATCTGTGGGACCGAAGCCCAGGCGCGTGAGTTCTATGCCGACGCGCTTCGAGCGGAGTTCGGCGTGGAACCGTACTTCGAAAACGAGGCCAAGGTAACCGTTTCGGGACGACTCCTCCGCGTCTTCTTCGATTCGGTGCTCGAGGCGGGAGTCTTCGCGGAAACGAAACGCGTCCCACAGCCGATCTTCGACGCGTCGGACGACGTCGTCGCCGCCTACCTCCGGGGCTACTTCAGCGGCGACGGCGTCGTCGACGCGAACGCGCTTTTGGTTTCGGCGACGACGGTCAGCCGCGAACTCAAAGAGGACCTGCTCGCGTTACTGAACCGGCTCGGTATCTGCGGCCGGGTTACCATCTCCGAACCGGTGTCGCTTCACGAGAAGTTCCCCGACTTCTACGAGGTCGACGATCCGTCGATGACCGCTCCCTCGTACGTTCTCGACATCTCGTCCGAGGACGCGGGTCGTTTCGCCGAGGTCGTCGGGTTTCACCTCTCTCGAAAGGACGACCGGCTGCAGTCACACGTCGACGCCATCACTCCGCGCGGACGACGGGTTTTCGACGGCGGCTCGGGGTCGTACCTCGTCGAGTCGATTGCCGAAGTCGAGTACGTCGAGTCGGCCGTCGATTCGGTCTACTGTCTCACCGTTGCGGAGACGCACTCGCTCGTCGCGAACAACACCTCCCAAAAGCAATGCGACGGGGACGAGGACTGCGTGATGCTCCTCATGGACGGGCTGTTGAACTTTAGTGAAAGCTTCTTGCCAAATCAGCGCGGGGGCAAGATGGACGCACCCCTGGTCATGTCCTCGAGGATCGACCCCTCCGAAATCGACGACGAGGCCCACAACATGGACATCGTCTCGCGGTACCCCCGCGAGTTCTACGAGGCGACCTTAGAGCAGGCCGATCCCGAGGAAGTCGACATTCGGATCGGCGAGGATACGCTGGGAACCGACGGCGAGTACACCGGGTTCGAACACACCCACGACGTCACCGACATCGCGATGGGGCCGGATCTGTCGGCGTACAAGACGCTGGGGTCGATGATGGAGAAGATGGACGCCCAGCTCGAGCTCTCGCGGAAGCTCCGGGCGGTCGACGAGACCGACGTCGCCGAGCGGGTCATCGAGTACCACTTCCTGCCGGACCTGATCGGGAACCTGCGGGCCTTCTCCCGCCAGGAGACCCGCTGTCTCGACTGCGGCGAGAAGTTCCGGCGGATGCCCCTGACCGAGAACTGCCGGGAGTGTGGCGGCCGGGTGAACCTCACCGTCCACCAGGGCTCGGTCAACAAGTACATGCAGACCGCGATCCAGGTCGCCGACGAGTACGACTGCCGGGACTACACGAAACAGCGCCTCGAGGTGCTCGAGCGCTCGCTCGAGAGCATCTTCGAGAACGACAAGAACAAGCAGTCCGGCATCGAGGACTTCATGTAACGGTGCGGCGGCACCCTCGTCGGCGCTCGGCTCTCGCGGCGCGGAACTCCGGACGACCGCTTGCACAATGCACGCTGTAGCTTTATCGCCGTCGCCGGTGTACGGCGGCCCATGGTAGAAACTGGCGAGACGCCGGCGAGCGAGGGCGACGAAGAGGCGATCGAGGACGTCCACGAGGTCAATCTCGGCCAGCCAGTCTACGACGAGGACGGGAACGAACTCGGTCGCGTCCGGGGCTTCGAACAGAGCGGATTCTTCGTGACGACCCGTGAGGGCGCCGAGGCGATGAGCGTCGAGCACGCCCGTTCGGGGCAGGCCTTCGGTGAGGCCGAACTGATGTGGCGGTGTATGGACTGCGGCGAGATGGGCGAGATCGACGACGGCCTCCCCGACGAGTGTCCGAACTGCGGAACCGGCAGGGAGGACCTGATGTACTGGACCGAGGACTGACCGCCCCCTCGAGGTTCTCCGGCGAGCGAGACTGCGCCGTCGGTACGATCGGCTCGCTGCGAGTTGGGGATACCGGTCACTCGAGCCGATCGGGTTCGATTCGCGACAGTCGCATCGCGTTCCCGGTGACGCCGAGACTCATCCCCATGTCGCCGACGACGACCGCGACCGCGACGCTCACCAGTCCCAGCGGCACGCCGAGCGCGAGCAGGAACTTCACGCCGAGGCTCGTCCAGACGTTCTGTCGGATCACGCCGTTTGCAGTGTGCGACAGTTCGTACAGGTACGGGAGTTTCCCGACGTCGTCGCCCATCAACGCGATGTCCGCGGTCTCGAGTGCAGTGTCGGTACCGGCCGCGCCCATCGCGATGCCGACCTCCGCGGTGGCGAGTGCGGGCGCGTCGTTGATTCCGTCGCCGACCATCGCAACCTCGCCGTACTCCGCCTGCAACTCCTCGACCGCATCGACCTTCTCGTCCGGCAGGAGTTCGGCGCGGTACTCGTCGGCGCCGACTTCCTCGGCGATGGCGCGGGCGGTGCCCTCGTTGTCGCCAGTCAGCATCACGACGCGCTCGACACCGAGCGCCTGCAGGCGCTGGACGGCCCGCTTCGAGGCGGGACGCACCTCGTCGGCGATGGCGATGGCACCCAGCAGCTCCGATTCCGTCCCGACGACGACGACCGTCTTGCCCTCCCGCTCCAGTGCGGCGAGTGCGTCCTCGGCGAACGCTCCGTCGTCGGACCCGGCCGTCTCTTCCGCCACGACGCCACCGTCAGACCGATGGTCTGACGAGCCCCCGGTCGCTCCGCTCCCGGGGACACCGTCCGTCTCGCGGCGCGCCCGCGAGAGGTCGAAGCCCAGTTCCTCGAAGAGCGCGGGCTTTCCCGCGTAGTACGTCTCGCTACCGTCGGACTCGTCCGACGAGCCTCTGGCTTCGCCGGAGACGTCGATCTCTCCGCGGATTCCCTTGCCCGTCAGGCTCTCGAAGCCCGTCGGGTCGGGCAGATCGCCAACGCCCGCCTCGTCGGCGCGGGCGAGAATCGCCGCGGCGATGGGGTGCTCGCTGCGCCGTTCCAGTCCGGCGGCGTGGCGGAGCAGCGTCACCTCGTCGGTGTCGCCGGCAGGGACGACGTCGGTGACGGCGAGTTCGCCCTTCGTGAGCGTTCCGGTCTTGTCGATGGCGACGGCGTCGACCTCGCCCATCGCCTCGAGGTAGTTGCCGCCCTTGATCAGGACGCCGTTTTTCGCGGCGCTGGTGATGCCCGACACCACGGACACCGGAGTCGAGATGACGAACGCGCAGGGGCAGGCGATCACCAGCAGCGTGAGCCCGCGGATGAACCACGTCTGCCAGTCGCCGGCGAAGGTGAACCCGTACCCGGCCACATCGACCGATACGGGGTCGGCGATGACCAGCGGCGGGATAGCGGCGGTCAGGATCGCCAGCACGACCACGACCGGCGTGTAGTAGCCCGAGAACCGGTCGACGAACTGCTCGGTCTCGGTCTGTTTCGCCTGTGCGCCCTGTACCATCTCGATGATGCGCGAGAGCGTCGAGTCGCCCGCCGTCGACGTGACTTCCACCTCGAGGTAGCCCTCCTCGTTGATCGCGCCGGCGTACACCTCGTCGCCGGCGGTCTTGTCGACGGGGACGCTCTCGCCGGTGATCGGCGACTGGTCGACCGCGCTCTCGCCCTCGACGACTGTCCCGTCGAGCGGGATCTTGTCGCCGGGTCGGACGACCACGGTCTCACCCACCTCCACCTCGTCGGCGGGCACCGTCACTTCCTCGCCGCCACGCACGACGGTGGCTTCGTCGGGCGACAGCTCCATCAGCTCGCGCAGGGAGTTCCGCGCCCTGTCCATCGCGTACTCCTCGAGCAGTTCGGCGATGCTGAAAAGCACCGCGAGGGTGGCGGCCTCGACGAAGTAGCCGATGCCGGTCGCGGCGATGATCGCCGTCCCCATCAGCAGGTCGATGTCGAGACTCCGGTTCTTCGCGGAGTAGTACCCGCTGCGGACGACGGGGATGCCGCTGACGGCGACGGCGCCGAGGAACAGCACGTCCGCGACGTGAAGCGGATAGTCGAGGACGCTCGCCACCGCGACGTTCTGGGCGGTGAGGAGAAACTCGACGAACAGGCCGAGAGTGACGAACGCCGCGCCGATCCACGTCTTCTTCGCTCGAGAACTCGCCCAGACCTCCGACGGCGGCGCAACGTCGACGCCGTCGGGCGCCCCGTCCCGGCCATCGTCGCTGTCGGCGTCCGTGCCCCCGACGACCTCGTAGCCGGCGCCCTCGATCGCCTCGACCACGTCGGGTTCGCTAGTGCGGGTCGGGTCGTAGGTGACGGTGGCCGTGCCGGTGGTCGGCTGGAGCGTGGCGTCGACGACGCCGTCGACGCGCTGGAGGCTCTTGTCGACCTTCTGGGCGCAGGAGGGACAGTCCATCTCGGGGACGGCGAGGCGGGCGGTCAGCTCCTGTCGCTGACCGCCCCCGTTCGCCCGCCCGGCCGCGCTTGATCCGTCGGTCATTACCTCGAGGGAGGGGCGTCAGTTCGATAAGCCTTAGTTGGAATATTCCAACCACTCCGCCCCGCTAGAGCGGTGTCGATGTCCCGCCTGCCAGTTGCTCGCCCGCGACGTACCGCTTGGCCAGGCGTTCCTCGGCCCGCCGGAGCCGATACGTGAGCGTCGACCGCGGCACGTCGAGGTGGTCGGCGAGATCGCCGACGTCGACCTCGCGCGGCGACTCGTAGTACCCGTGTTCGACGGCGGCCCGGAGGGCAGCCTCCTGCTCGGGGGACAGCCTGCTCGGGTCGGCCGCCGCCTCTCCGGTCGGCGCCGACGTATCCGCCGTCCGGAGCATCTCCGTTCGGGCGCAGTCGCCGACCGCCGCCTCGAGGTCGTCGAAGAACGCGGCCACGTCGCCCTCGCCGGAGTGGATGATACGCCACGTGTAGTGGCGTCCCTCGTGGCGCGTCTCGAACAACACACCGTCGCCGAGGTGGTCGCGGGCGATGTGGGGGACGGACGCGCAGTCGGGGGTGCGCTCCCAGTCGGAGTAGAGGACGAGCGTGTCGTCGGTGTGGTCGAGAACGCGGGTGTCCTGTGTGGCCCCGCAGTCCCCGGCGGCAAGACAGTCAGCATAGTAGTCGGCGGTGAGGAAGGCGTCCTCGATGTCGTCGAGGGCCGCCGGCCCGCCGGTGACGTGGTCGACCCGCCAGAGGCGCTCGGCGGTGGCGTGCAGTGACAGCGAACGGATCCGGGCGTCGGGGTGATCGGCGAGGGCGTCCGCCACCCTGTTGCACCCGGGCTCGTACTCGAGGGCGAAGACGAGTTCGCGCATGCCCACGCGTAGGAGTCGGCTGGACATAACACGCGGGCCCGGTGCTGCCCGCGTCGATGCAGGTCAGATCACGTCGTCGGGGTCGTGTGCGTTCCGCATTCGCCGCGCTTCGGCCGCGTACTGTTCCTGTAGATCCGCGTCGTCGACCGAGCCGAGATTGTCGGGGTCAGCGTCGACGGCGGCGGTCGTGTCGCGAACGTCGGTAAAGGAAGTGAGCGCCCGCTCCTTCCGGAAGTATCGTTGCCCGTCGGGGGTAGCGTAGGTGAGGATGATGAGGTTCTGTTCGTCGTCGGAATACGTCCGCTCGACCAGCCAGACGCGAACCCCGTCGTCGGAATCGTCACGCATATCCACACGTTTGCAACCCACCCGCAAGTGCGTGGTGGAGGAAACCCACGATCGCCTCGGTGCTGCTTCTATATTGCAGATAGTGGTTTACGAAGGGGCGCCGACGATCGGCCGACCCGGAGACTTCCGGTCGAACGAGGCGTTCGGGGCCGTCCACCCTTTATACTCTTGGAAAACGTTATACAGGACCATGTCAGAGAACGACGAAACGCCCCGGCTCGGGTTCGGAACGAGGATCTACACCGAAGCGGGAACGCCGGTGGGTCGGATCCGCGGCTTCGACGAGGAGGGGTTCTACGTGACGATGCGCGAGGGACTCGAGGGGATGAGCGTCGAACACGTCCGCTCGGGGCAGGCCTTCGGCGAAGCCGAACTGATGTGGCGGTGCTGGGAGTGTGGCGAGATGGGGCGGCTCGACTCGGACCTGCCCCGGAGCTGTCCGTCCTGCGGCGCCGACCGGGAGGAACTGTACTACTGGACCGAGGACTAACGACAACCGTTTTCACCGCTCCGCCACCACCGTCGGCCGATGGAGATCGTCATCTTCGGCGCCGGCAGCCTCGGGAGCCTCGTCGGCGCCGTCCTCGCGCGCGAACACGACGTGACCCTCGTCGGTCGTGAAGACCACGTCGACGCCGTCCGCGAGCGCGGGCTCGTCCTCGAGGGCGAACTCGGAGCCGACGTCGCGCCGCGGGCGACGACCGACGGAGCGGGGATCGCGGCCGATCTCGCGATCGTGACGGTCAAGTCCTACGACACGCCCCGAGCGGCCGACACCCTCGCGACGGGCGCGTTCGAGGCCGTTCTCTCCCTGCAGAACGGGATGGGAAACGAGGGGGTACTCGCGGACGCGCTCGAGTGTCCCGTCCTCGCCGGAACCGCCTCCTACGGGGCGGTCCTGCGGGATCCGGGCGTCGTCGAGTGTACGGGACACGGCGAGGTCGTCCTCGGCGACCGCCGCGGACGCCACTCCGCGATCGCCGACCGGGTCGGCGCGGCCTTCCAATCGGCGGGCCTCGAGACGACCGTTTCGGACGGGATGCCCCGCCACCTGTGGGAGAAGCTCGCGGTCAACGCCGGGATCAACGCCGTGACCGCGCTGACCGCGACCGACAACGGCGCGGTCCTCGAAGCCCCCGCGAACGACCTCGCCCGGAGCGCGACTCGCGAGACCGCCCGCGTCGCCCGCGCCGAGGGGGTCGTCCTCTCGAACCGCGAGGCGCTGGCCGCCCTCGAGGCGGTCGCGACGGAGACGGCCGCGAACACCTCCTCGATGCGCCAGGACGTCCGCGCCGAACGGCGGACCGAGATCGACGCGATCAACGGGTACGTCCTCGAGCGCGCGACCGCACGCGGGCTCGAGACGCCGACGAACCGCGTCCTCGCGGCGCTCGTTCGGACGTGGGAGCGGGGACGCGGTCTTCGGTAGGCGGCGCTTTCGGGTCGAAAAACACGAGAGCGAACCGAGAACGGCGACGTTCTAGAACGGGGCTTCCGGACCCTCGTCGGGCTCGCCGTCGTCGACGGTTTCGCCGGGGAACGAGGGGCTCATACCGCCGCCCATCTCGTCGCCGCCATCCATTCCGGTGTGGGCGTTGACCTGCTCGATCTCGGGGATCTCCTTGACCATCCGGCTCTTGATCGCCTGGATCGTCATCGGCGAGATGCCGCAGCCGCTGCAGGCGCCGCCGAGGGCGATCGAGACCTCGCCGGTTTCGCGGTCGAGATCCTGAATCGCCGCCGATCCGCCGTGCATCTGGATCTGCGGGAAGTTCCGTCGCAGAAAGTTCGCGACGCGGTCCTCGAGGTCGTCTCCGTCCTGAGTTTCGGTGCTCATGTCTCGCCGTTGGGGGCGAACCTCCCTAAACCTTCCGTCGCTTCCCCTTAGTCGAAATCGAAGACCCGCTCGAGTTCGCGTTCGATCTCCTCGACGTGGACCTCGAGGACCTCCTCGAAGCGCTCCTCCTCGACGAGGACGCCGGTTACCCGCTCGTAGGGGTCGTCGGGAAGCTCGACGCGAAACTCGCCGTTTCCCTCGTAGAAGGGCTCGCTCTCGTTCAAGACCTGCTGGTCGATCGCGTGGACGAGCTCGGAGTCGTAGCGGTCGTTCATCCGATTAAACGCGTTCTTGTAGGCCTGCTGGAGTTCGGGGAAGTAGTTGGCGTACTTGTCCTCGAACTTCTCGGGATCGAACTCTGCCATACCGTGTACGAACGCGAGCGGGGACAAAAGTCGGACGATCGGTTGCTGTGTCATCAGGTAACGCGGACGCTAGTAACTTCGCTGATACGGTACGGGGTTACTACATACCGAGTATGCGCACGCAAGCGGCACCACCATCCCTCTCACCCGGATAGCGGGCTACGATGTCATCCGATCAACACCCCGTCCCACTCGAGGCGCTTCCGCCGGGATGGGGGCCGGTCGAGTGCTGTCGCGACCGCCTCGCGTACCGTCGCGCTCGACCGCCGATCGAACTCGTTGCGGACCGCACGCCCGCCGACTGCTCCCATCCCGGCCTCGGGCTGGGGTTCTGCTGGGAACTCCAGTACCAGTGTCTGTTCGAGGACCGCGAGATCACCGAGCGCATCGGGCGCGTTTCGACCCGCCACGCCGCGGTCGAGGGGCTGCTCGAGTGTATGTCCCGACTCCACGGCCGTCTCGAAAACCGGGCCGATCCGGCCGAGATCCGAGCGGCGCTGGCCGACGTCTCGCTGGCCGGTGCGGTCCCCGACGGATCCGCTCGGTAACGGTCCCGTTCGACCCGGTAACGACACCGTACTTCGACCGCTCGAGCCGCGGCTCTCGACCGCTGCGGACGCCGCGCTCGCGGACCGTTTTCTGATAAACTACATAGAGCGATATAGAACACCGAACCGAGGCGACGCCGACGAGACGGACCCCGCTGTCGGAGGACGCGAACGGTCCCGTCTGTAGCGTGTTCGTAACCGTCAGCCCGTACGGAACGGACGGAGGAACGATCCTCGAGAAGACAGCATAAGTGCGGTACCAGCGTCTATTACGGGTGCGGTATCGGGACCGAACTCCCGGCGAGAGGGGAAACTGACTGCCACTGCACGCCCGATTGCCGGACTGCACTGCGATCGGTGTGTGAATCGGTTCAGTTCCTCTCGGAGCGCGTCGCCGGTGCCGACGACGTCAGGACAGTTGCTCGCCGACGAGATCGTCGGCGCGCTCGACGAACTCCGCCTCGCGACCCGCGGGGACCGTCGCGCCGGCAGCGACGTCGTGACCGCCGCCGTCGCCGCCGACGGCGCGGGAGGCCTCGCCCATCACGACCGAGAGGTCGAGTCCCTCGCGAACGAGACCGTGCGTGCCGCGGGCGGAGACCTTGACCTCCTCGGCGACGTCGGCTCCGCCGCCTTCCTCGCCAGCGGCGTCGCCGCTCGAGTTTGCTGCGTCACGCTCCGCGCTCTTCTCGGCAAACGCGATAATCGGTTTCGAGCGACTGACGCCCGCGTTGCCCATCGCCATCCCGGCGACGATGCCGACGATCGTCTCGCGGATGCGGTCGCCGGCGTGGAACCACTGGACGTGCTCCTCGTGGGTGACCCCCTCCTCGGTGACGAGGTCGATCCCCTCCGAGAGGTTCCGACGGTGGTTCCGTAGCAGGGTCCGGGCGCGATCGAGGGCCTCGTCCCGGTCGCCCAGACAGACGCTCAATCCGACGTCGGCCCGCTCGTATCTGGCGGTCGCGTTCAGCAGCGTCGAGAACTCGCTGGCGTCCCGCAGTTCGGTTCCGACGGGCTCCTCGCTGAGGACGTAGCTGGTGCCGACGAGGCGATCGATCTTGGGCGCGGGGACGCCCCGCGAGACGGCCCGCTTGACGAGGGCGCTCGCGACGGTCCGTTTCTCCTCGGCGGTAAGCTCGGCCCAGCAGCGCCACTCTCCGTCGGCCTTCAACTCGAGGTCCAGGTCGTCCAGAAACCGTAACGCGCCGCCTTGATCGCCCGAGATCCCCGGGATGCGAACGTCGGTGGCGTACTCGAGGAACTTCGGCAGCGGGCGGGTCTGCTTGCCGTAGAGCGCGAGGTCGGTCCCGGTCTCGAGGACGCCGGCCTCGACGCCCTCGGCGACGATCCCCTCGTTGGCGCCGTGAAGCTCGCCGCCGGAGGCCTGCATGTCGCCGACGGCACCGACGACCGCCAGCGCGGCGAGATCGCGGTTGTCGGCGCGGGCCGTCGCGGTGCCGCCGTCGGCCGCGACCCCGTCGGTCGGTGCGTCGGTAACGTCCGCAAGCGCCCGCGCGAGGACGTAGCTCGCGCCCGCGCCGGACAGTTCGGAGGCTCCGTCGATCCCGAACAACAGCGGGTTGAGGTGGTACTCGGTGTCGCGGTCGGCGGGCTGGTGGTGGTCAGCGACGACGGGCGTGAACGCGCCCGCGTCCTCGTGGTCGCCGATGGTCTCGAGCTGTCCGCTTCCGAAGTCGGTAAAGAGGACGGTGTCGTACTCGGTCGCGGCGATGTCGGCGATCGCCGCCTCGTCGAGCTGTTTCTCGAAGACGGCCTCGAATGGGATCGCCGCGCGCTCGAGGGCGGTCGCGGCGATCGCGGCGCTGGTCAGTCCGTCGGCGTCGATGTGGGAGGCGAGCAGGACGCGATCGCGGTCGCGGAGGTGCTCCGCGCAGGCGGTCGCTCGCTCGGCGAGTTCGGGAACCGGCCCGGTCATCGGTGCATCGGTCAATGGTGAGTCGGCTTCGGGGATAAACCTCCGGTCCTCGTGTCCTCAGACGCCCAGCGGGGAGTGTCCCGAGAGCAACAGGACGACGTTGTTGGTCGCGAACACGAGGTAGGCGAGCACCACCGCGCCGACGAACCGCCGATCGATCGGATCCGAGAGGAGGTGTCCGATCGCGACCACGGCCCCGGCATAACAGATCGCGGCGAGAGGAACGCCCGGGAGCCCGAACAGCTCGTAGAACCGCACGGTGACAGGGTTGAGTTCGGTCGCGTACGGCACGACGAAAAACAGGGTCGCGGCGACCATGTCGATACCCCAGAGGACGAAAAACGCGACCCGGGTTCCGACCGAGCCCGGCGGATCGAGATCGATGCCGTCGATCCCGGGGGTTCGTACGTTCGTCATCTCGCCGTCGGTAGGGGCTCGAGGGAAGTAGGGAGCGTCCTTGCCAGTTCCGGTTTGCGACGGCGTTGCACCCCATTAGAGGGCGAGACTGTCTCGGCCGCGGTGGTTCAATCGCGGGAGATCGGCGCAGCCGCCTCGACGGTCTCGTGGGCCAGCGCGTCGAAGGTCGCCTCGCTCGCGACCAGATCGACGTCGATCCCCCGCTCGAGGGCGGTCTCGCGGGTCGGCTCGCCGATGACGCCGACGGTGGCCGCTTCCAGTCCCGCGATCGCCTCCTCGTACAGGCCGCGGTCGGCGGCGGCCTCGAGGAAGTGCTCGACGGTCAGCGAGGACGTAAAGCAGGCGGCGTCGAGCTCGCCCGCGGCGGCGCGCTCGGTCGATTCGCCGCTCCCCGCAGGACGGACGAGTCGGTAGAGGACCGTCTCGTGGACGTACGCCCCGGCGGCCTCGAACCCCGAGAGCAGGACGGGGCTGCCGTGGTCGCTGCGGGCGACCTCGACGCGGGCGCCGTCGAGCTCGTCGGCGAGGGCGTCGACCAGCCCGCTCGAGGTGTACTCCTCGGGGACGACGTCGACCGCGTAGCCGGCTCGGCGGACGGCGTCGGCGGTCTTCGGGCCGATCGCGCAGACGGTGGCCGAACCGGGCTCCCAGCCGGAGTCGGCGACCAGCTCCGCGCCCGTCTTGCTCGTCAGGACGGCGTAGTCGGCGTCCTCGCGGGGCGTCGCGTCCGTGGCCTCGACCGACAGCATCGGGTCGGGAACCGGGGTCGCACCCAGCGACTCGAGCAGTTCGACGGCGTCGGCGAGGCGCTCGTCGTCGGGCCGAAACACGGCGACAGAGAGGTCTCGCACGCGATCACACCTCCGTGTCCGGCTCGACGGGCTCGCCGTCGGGTTCGTTCGCGAGGTACTCGAGGACCCGATCCCTGGTCGCCGCGACCTCGCCGACGACGGTCACCGCGGGCGATTCGATGCCGACCTCGTCGCGGGCCGCGACGATCGTCTCGAGGGTGCCAGTTGCGACCCGTTGTTCCGGCCAGGTCGCGCGCTCGACGAGCGCGACCGGCGTCTCGGGGTCGGCGCCAGCCTCGAGGAGCGCGTCGGTGTAGTCCGGCAGTCGACTGACTCCCATCAGGACGACGATGGTGCCGCCGAGGGCGGCCAGGGCCTCCCAGTCGACTGCCGACTCCTCCTTGTCGGGGTCCTCGTGACCCGTGACCAGCGAGACCGACGAGGCGTGGTCGCGGTGGGTGATCGGGATTCCGGCGACCGCGGGCGCGGCGGTGGCCGAGGTGACTCCGGGGACGACCTCGAAGGGAACGTCGCGGGCCGCGAGGTACTCCGCTTCCTCGCCCCCGCGGCCGAAGACGAACGAGTCCCCGCCCTTCAGCCGGACGATCGAGTTCCCCTCGCGGGCGAGTTCGACGAGTCGCTCGTTGATCTCGGACTGGGGCGTTCGATCCCCGCCCGCCCGCTTGCCGACGTCCTCGCAGCGATCGGCCGGAAGCTGATCGATGATCGCCGGGCCCGGAAGCCTGTCGTGGAGGACGACGTCGGCGCGCTCGAGCAGGCGTTTGGCCTTGACGGTCAACAGCTCGGGATCGCCGGGCCCGCTGCCGACGAGGTAGACGGTTCCCGGTTTCGGGTCGCCGGGCTCGCTCATCTACTTGCCCTCCGGTCGTTCCTCCCGCTCGGGTTCGGCGTCGTCCTCGCGGGCGGCCTCGATCAGCGCCGCGGCGCCCCGGTCGGCGAGATCGGCGGCGAACGCGCGGGCGGCCTCGACGTGACGGTCGACCGGAAGGTCCCGGCTGGCGGTCACGGACTCCTCGCCGTCGCGGTCGAAGACAGTGACCGACGCGTGGACGTACTCGCCCTGGAGGACGGCGTAGACGCCGATCGGGGCGATACAGCCTCCACCCAGTTCGGCGAGGACAGTGCGCTCGACGGCCGTCTCGACGCGACTGCGCGGGTGATCGATCAGCGACTGGATCTCGCGGGCGGTCTCGCCGTCGACCGCGGTGACCGCCAGCGCGCCCTGTCCGGGCGCGGGGACGAACGTCGTCGGCGAGAGCTGTCGGTAGTCGACGTAGTGGTCGAGCCCGCTGCGCTCGAGGCCGGCCTCGGCGAGTACGATCGCGTCGTACTCGGTCTCGACTTCTCGCCCCAGCGCCCCTTTCTCGATCTCTGAGAGCGCGTCGAACCACTCGTCGACGCTGCGGTCGTACTCCGGCTCGAAGTCGTCGTCGCCAGTATTGGCCTTCCGTTCCTTATCGGCCTCGCTGCGCTCCTGGTGTTCCTCCTGGAGCCCGGGCGCGAGCAGCTTCTCGAGGCGTGTGTCGACGTTCCCCCGCAGCGGCTCGACTTCGAGGTCGGGCCGTTCCGACAGCAGCTGTGCGCGCCGGCGCAGGCTCGAGGTGCCGACGGTCGCGCCGTCGGGCAGCTCCCCCAGCGTCGCCCCGTCGGGCGTGACGAGGGCGTCTCCCGGTCGTCCCCGTTCGGGAACCGCCGCGGTCACCAGCTCGTCGGGCTGGTCGGTCGGCATGTCCTTCATCGAGTGGATCGCCCCGTCGACCTCGCCCTCGAGGACCCGTTCGTCGAGCTCGCGGACGAACGCCCCCGTCTTCCCCAACTGGTGGATCAGTTCGTCTCGGATCTGGTCGCCTTTCGTCTCGACGGTGACCAGTTCGACCTCGTACCGTCGGTCCTCGAGGGCCTCCTGTACGAGGGCGGCCTGCCGCCGGGCCAGGTCCGACCCCCGCGTCGCCAGTCGCAACGTCCCGCGCGTTCTCATGGGCGGTACTCGTCGCCTGAGGTATGAAAAGCGCACGCTTGTCGGACGACCCGCGGAGAGCCGTCTTCCTGGGCTCGAGATCGATCCCTGACCCGGATTCGACGCGCGATCCCGAGTACCGTGGCTGTCGTTCACAAACATTCTTTCTCCGAAACATATTCGGGGCGGGGTTTATCAGTCGGAAGTCGCAACCCATACGCGATGACAGACACGCTGTACGATCGACTCGGCGGTCAGGACGCGATCGGTGCCGTCGTCGACGAGTTCTACGACCGCGTTATGGCGGACGAACGGGTCGCCTACTACTTCGAGGATACCGACATGCAGAAACAGCGCATCCACCAGACGCAGTTTATCAGCTCCGTGACCGGGGGACCGGTCGACTACTCGGGCGCGGAGATGGAGGCGGTCCACGAGGGAATGGGGATCACGCCGACCGAGTTCGACGCGATCGCGACCCACCTCGACGACGCGCTGGCCGAGTTCGACGTCGACGAGGCGGACCGTCAGGCCGTCCTCGAGGCCATCGATAGCTACCGCCCGGAGATCGTCACCGCGTCGGACTGAGGCTACGGCGTTCCGAGGGATTCTCGCCGGCGCAGGAGGTAGTACCCCGCGAGCAGCGGCTGCAGCGGTGCGATCGAGAGGCTCAGAAAGGCGAGTCCCAGGTAGAGTCCGGGGTTGGGCCGCCAGGCGTCGTTTCGAGTGCAGACGTAGGCCGCGTCCCGGTGGATCGCGACCGGGAACGCGCCGAACGCGACCGCGCCGGCGAACCCGACCACCGTCAGCAACGACGACGGAAACGCGAGGACGACGGCGATCCCCGCCGCCATCAGTCCGATCACGGTCGCCGCGAGCGAGACCGCGACGGCGAGCCACCAGCCGCTTTGCCCCGGCGGGGTCCCGAAGCGGCGGTGGCGCCGAAAGAGGTAGACGACGCCAGCCAGCGGCGCCCACAGCAGCGCGAAGCCGGCGTTGAGCCACGGGTTCGGCCGCCACTCGCCGCTCGCCAGCGGCTGCCGATGCACGCGGCGGGCGTCCAGAAACACCGCCCCCGCCAGCCCGAGACTCAGGACCGTGTACCCGAACGTGCCGATCAGGACCAGCCCCCGTCCGAGCAGCGGGACGCCGAGGTCGGCCTCCCGAAGCGCGCCGACGACGCCGACGCCGATCACCGACGGGAAGAGATACAGCAACCGCTCGACGGCGCGGGCCCAGTCCAACTCCGCCGCGCTCGAGGGGAGGTCGACGTCGATCACGCCTCGCGGCCGTCGGGTCGCGCTCGAGCCCTCCCGCAGGCCGACGACACGTCGCGGTCGCGCTCGTGGACGGGAGCGGGCATCCGCGCCGCGCCTACAGCGCCTCCTTGTACGCCTCGAGGGTCTTCTCGACGTCCTCGTCGGTATGGGCGTAGCTGACGAACTGGCACTCGAACTGGTTCTGTGAGAGGAACACGCCCTGGGCTTTCATCTGTCCCCAGAAGATCCGCCGCCAGCGGTCGGTCTCGGCGGCGGCCACGTCGGCGCCGTTTTTCGGACAGGTGTCGTAGCGCGGACAGGCCGGCCGCTGCCGACAGCCGGCCTCGCACTGCTCCTCGAGGGAGTTCGCGCCCGGTCCGTCCCGAGTGAAGACCACCTTGAACATGCTGTCGGTGCCGGTGACGGTGTAGCTCGGCGCCTGGTCGGCGAGGATCTCCGTCAGCCCGTGCCGCAGGCGATCGCCGAGCTCGTCGACGTGGTCGTAGACGCCGTTTTCGGCGGCGAACTGCAGGGTCTCGAGGCCCGCGGCCATCGTGACGGGGTGGCCCGAGAAGGTCCCCGCCTGGAACACCGGTCCCGAGGGCGCGAACTGCTCGATAATCTCGGCGCGGCCGCCGATCGCACCGACCGGGAACCCGCCGCCGACGATCTTGCCGAACGTCGTCAGATCGGGCGTGACGCCGAACTCGCTTTGGGCACAGCCCAGGCCGCCGACGCGAAAGCCCGTGATTACCTCGTCGAAGATCAGCAGGGTGCCGTGCTCGTCGGTGATCTCCCGGAGGAACTCGTGGTAGTCGTCCTCGGGGTAGACGATCCCCTTGTTCCCCAGGATCGGCTCGGTGAGGACGGCCGCGATATCGTCGCCGTGCTCCTCGAAGACCTCCCGTACCGCCGCTTCGTCGTTGAACGGTACCGGGAGGGTGTGCTCGGCGAAGGACTGGGGAATTCCCGCCGAGGACGGCGCGGGATCGTCGGCGTCGCCCTCGACCAGCGTCGACTCCTGAGCACCGTGGTAGCCGCCCTGCATGACGACGATCTTGTTCCGTCCCGTGTATCCGCGCGCGAGTCGCACCGCGGAGGTCGTCGCCTCGGTGCCCGAGTTGACGAAGCGGATCTTCTCGACGCTGGGAACGTGGCGGACGACGAACTCCGCGAGGTCGACCTCGATCTCCGAGGGTGCGCCGTACATTGGCCCCTCGCTGGCGTTCCGCTGAATTCCGGCTCGAACCGACTCGGGCAGGTCGTGGCCCAGCAATAGCGGACCCAGCCCCATCACCCAGTCGATGTACCGGTTGCCGTCCGCGTCCACGACGTGGCCGCCGTCGCCCTTCCGGACGAAGAACGGATAGGGTTCGATCGCCGCGCGAACCGCCGAGTTGACGCCGCCGGGCATGACCGACAGCGCGCGGTCGTACAGGTCGCGTGACTGCTCGTCGTTCATGAGCGGTCCTTGTCGGTCCGGCGGCAAAGTAGTACCGAGGTTCGCTCGTCGCGCTCGAGGCGAGGACGAGACGGTTTCGGGAGGGGCCGCGCCGATCGCCTACACCGCGTCGGTCCCCGTCTTCCCGGTACGGATCTGTACCGCGCGCTCGACGGGCGTGACGAAGATCTTCCCGTCGCCGGGCTCGCCGGTGTTAGCGCCCTCGCGGATCGCGTCGACGACCTCGTCGGCGGGGATGTCGGCGACGACGCACTCGATTTTGACCTTCTGGTGGAGATCGACGGTGTACTCCTCGCCGCGCCACTGGCCCTTCTTGGCGGGCTGGGAACCGCGGCCCGAGACGTTCGTAACCGTCAGCGACGGCGCGCCCGCCTCCGCCAGCGACTGCTTGACCGCGCCGAGGCGGTCGGGGCGGACGATCGCCGTGACCAGCTTGATCGCCCCGTCGTTCGGCTCGCCCCCGTCGGCGCGGATAACGTCGCTCGAACCGCCGTCGGTCGCGACGTCGGGCCGGCCGAACTCGGGGTAGGTGTCGACGCCGTGTTCGGAGACGTCGAGGCCGTCGCGTTCGTGTTCGGGGGTGACGCGGGCCTGTCCGGCGGCCTTGAAGCCGTACCAGATGAGGCCGGTTGCACCGACCGTCCAGGCGGTGATCAGAACGACGCCGGTTAGCTGGGCGACGAATGCGTTCGCGACGCTATCGACGACGCCCGGCGCGGCGACGAACGGGAACAGCAGGGTACCGAGCACGCCCGCCGAGCCGTGGACCGGAAACACCGCACAGACGTCGTCGATCTTCAGGGTCCGTTCGACGAACTCGAAGACGATCGGTAGCTGCGCGCCGGCGAGGCCGCCGACGACAAACGCGCCCCACCAGGCGACGGTGTCGGGGATCGCGGTGATCCCGACCAGGCCCGCGAGCAGCCCGTTGGCGACGTACAGCGTGTCGACCTTGCCGGTCTTCGCCCACGCGACGAGCCCGGCGCCCATCGCACCGCAGGCCATCGAGACCGTCGTGGCCATGGCGACGCGGCCGAGCTGATCGCCGAGGAACGCGCCCTCGCCCATGATCGCCGAGGTGCCGACGTTGAAGCCATACCAGCCAAAGGCGAGGATCAGTGTCCCCAGCACGGCGAACGTCAGCGAGTGACCCGGGATGACGTTGACGCTGCCGTCCTCGTTGTACCGGTCCATGCGCGGACCCAGCACCCAGGCGGCGGTGAGGCCGGCGATGCCGCCCATCCCGTGGACGATCATCCCGCCCGCGAAGTCGGCGAAGGGCGTCCCGACCAGGGTCTCGATGTGCCCGCCGGCCCACGTGAGTCCGGTGACGACCGGGTAGATGACCGCGGCCAGCAGGAACGTGTAGGTGACGTACGCGCGCAGCTTCGCGCGGCCGGCGACGGCCCCCGAGACGATCGTCGCCGCGGTCATCGCGAAGACGGCGCCGTACAGCCAGTCGATCCAGCTCGTCGCGTCGCCCGCGAATGCGGGTTCGAACCCGCTCCCGGCGACGAGTCCCTCGACGCCGACGCCGACGAGGAAGAAGACCGTCACGCCGACGCTCCAGGTCAGCAGGTTCTTCGTCAGCTGGTTCGCGACGTTCTTCGAGCGCACCTGGCCCGCCTCGAGCATGGCGAAGCCGGCGTGCATGAAGAAGATGAGGAACGTCGCAACCAGGATCCAGGTGTAGTTGATCGCCTCGGTCAACACCTCGACGTCGCTCTGAAGCAGCGTCGGTTCCATCAGCCGCTCACCTCCGCGACGCCCTCATCGCCGCCGAAAATTTGCAGACGTATGTCCACGAACGAGCCGATCGAACGCACGATTATGTTCTGAATCACGTCTAACGCTGATGGACCACTTACGTATAAGGATCAGCGTTGACAAACGGGTAGATATGTGTGCTCCTTAGTGAAATGCGAGCAAGTTCAAAGGGAATCTAGTCCATATAAGGGAATAGAATCTCGCGTCCGTTTCGATCGGCCGTTATCTATTCGACAATCGTAGCGCTCAGTAAAGTCGAAGTGGCGGTGAATCGTTTCTGTCGGCCACCGAGCGGGCTCTCGAGACCGCACGCGCGGCAGATGTTGCCACTCGTCGGCCGTCACCGAACCTCGGTAGACGATCGTTCAAACGATGGGTCAACGGGTTCCGTTTCGGCGTCACAGTCGTCGACTGACGGTGCGTGCGTCCGGGCATCCTCCGCGTCAGTTCGAGAGCGCCGCCGCGACGTCCTCGGCGAAGTAGGTGAGGATCAGGTCCGCGCCCGCCCGTTTGATCGACAGCAGCGACTCGTGGGCGACGGCCTCGAGGTCGAGCCACCCCTTCTCGCTCGCGGCCTGGAGCATCGCGTACTCCCCGGAGACGTTGTAGGCGGCGACGGGGTGGTCGAACTCCCGGCGGAGGTCGGCGACGATATCGAGGTACGGCAGCGCGGGTTTGACCATCAGGACGTCGGCGCCCTGCTCGACGTCCAGTCGGACCTCCCGCATCGCCTCGCGGGCGTTGGCGGGATCCATCTGGTAGTGACGCCGATCGCCGAAGGCGGGGGCGCCGTCGGCCGCGTCGCGGAACGGGCCGTAGAAGGCGCTCTCGTACTTCGCCGCGTAGCTCATGATCGGGACGTGCTCGAACCCCTCGCGATCCAGCCCCTCGCGGATCGCCGCGACCATCCCGTCCATCATCCCGCTGGGCGCGATCATGTCCGCGCCGGCCTCCGCGTGGGAGACGGCGATCCGATCCAGCGACTCGAGGGCGGCGTCGTTGTCGACGGTCAGCGTCGGCTCGCAGGCGGGACCGCCCTCCGTGACGTCTTCGCCCCGGAGTTCCTCCTCGAGGGGACCGCAGTGGCCGTGGTCGGTGTACTCGCAGAGGCAGACGTCGGTGATCACGTAGGCGTCGGTCTCGGCCGTAATTCGACGGGTCGCCTCCTGGACGACGCCGTCGGGCGCCCAGGCGCGAGTGCCCTCCGGATCCTTCGACTCGGGGATGCCGAAGAGCATGACGGCTTCCACGCCCGTCTCAAGCACCTCCTCGACGCGGGCGACGGCCTCGTCGATCGGCACCCGCTCGTGACCGGGCATCGTCTCGATCGGGCGGCGCTCGTCGGTCGTCGCGTCGACGAACACCGGGGCGATGAGGTCGGCCGGCTCGAGGCTCGTCTCGCTGACGAGCCCGCGAACGCGGTCCTGGCGAAGCCGTCGCGGACGATGGGTGAGATCCATACCGGCTCTACCGACGGGACGGCAAAAAGCGGTGCGCTCGCGTCGTCAGTCGTCCGAGGCGACCTCGTCGGCCCGCAGTCGATCCATGTCTTCGGTGGCGAGTTCGCGGATCTTCTCGTTGGTGAACGTCTCGCCGTTGTACAGCACGCTCACGAGCCAGATCGTCGCCAGCGCCGACAGCGTCGCCGGCACTGCGGGTTCGACCTGTCCCTCGCCGGCGATTATCTCGGGCGAGCCGAGGACGAACTCCCAGACCGTGAAGACGACGCCGCCGACGACGAAGCCGGGCAGCCCCGCCTCGCGGACGGTCCCGTCCCAGAGCAGCATCAACAGGCCCGCGAACAGCACCGACATGATCCCCATTCCGAGGGTGTTGATCACGATGATCTCGATCCCGCTGAACGCGATCAGGGCGGCGCCGACGCCGAAGACGACGATCGCGACCCGCGTGATCAGAACGAGGCGGTCCTCGTCGACCGCCTCGTGACCGCCCCGGAGCGGGATGTAGATGTCGTTGATGAAACTCGTCGCGCCGGCGAGCAGGAACGAATCCGCGCCGGTGATGACCGAGGAGACGGCCGCGGCCAGCAGCAAGCCGGCGAAGGCGTCGGGGAGCGTGTTCGTGATCGTCCAGGCGAAGGCCATCTCGGAGGAGATGTCGGCGCCCTGTGCGCTGGCGATCATCCCGGCGGCCGCCGAGAGGATCCCGAAGCCGGTGATGATGGTCCCCGCGAGAAAGGTTCCGAACATCGCGACCCGGCGACTCTTGGCCGACCAGGTCCGCTGAAGCATCTGCTGTTGGGCGCCGGCCACGGTGAGGTACATCAGGTACCAGGTGCCGATCTGGACGACCCCGACGCCGAACCAGTTCGTGTACTCCCCGGGAACGTCGGCCGCGATCGCGCCGACGCCGCCGACGTTCGAGACGGCGAGGGGGATCGCGACGATCATCCCGCCGATGATGACGACGCCGTGGAGCGTGTCGGTGTAGGCGACCGTACTCATCCCCCCGTAGGCGGTGAGGCTGACGAAGATAACCACGCTGATCCAGAACGCCGTCGCGAGGTCGATCCCCGTGGTAACTGCCAGTACCGACGCCATCCCGATCGTCTGGCCGGCCGTGAGCGCGACCTGGCCGGCGACGGTGAACAGGCCGGCGAAGTACTGGGTGTAGTCCCCGTACACCCGTCCGAGCAGTTCGGGGACGCTCACGACGTCGAACGAGTAAATAAAGCCGATGAACAGCGTCATCGTCATCCAGGCCAGCCCCTGAGTCATCGCGTACCACTGGGCGCTGATCCCCTCCACGAACGCCTGCTGGGCCAGCCCCATCGTGAGCCCGCTCCCCGCGAACGTCGCGAAGTAAGTCATCAGGTAGACCGGAAGGCTCAGGTTGCGCCCGGCCAGCGTGAACTCGACGTATCCCTCTCCCGCGCCCCGACCGTACCAGACTCCGACCGCGAGCGTCACCGCGAAGTAGCCGATCATCGTGACGATGAGCGGATCGGTGAGCGTATCAATCATACAAATACCACGCGAAAAATTCTGTTCGCGTCATACGATACCTGCATCGATCGGAAATTTCTCGAAACGGCCTGCGTATGTAGGCCTGTTATCCGATCGTCTCGCGCCGCCGCGAGAGCGCCTAACTTTTAGCCGCCGGGACTCGCGTTCACGTATGTCCAAAACCGAGGAAGCGGTCACCGCGCTGTCGGAGCTCGGGCTTACCGAGTACGAGGCGCGGTGTTTCGTCGCCCTGACCAAGATCACCACGGGGACGGCAAAGGAGATCAGTCAGGTGTCGGACGTCCCGCGCTCTCGGGTGTACGACACGATCGAACGGCTCGATCGGAAGGGGCTCGTCGACGTCCAGCAGTCCGATCCCCGGGAGTACCGCGCGACCGAGATCGAGACGGCCTGTCGGCGGATCCGCGAGGACTACGACTCCCGGATCAACGCCGCCGAGAACGCCCTCGAGCAGATCGAGCAACCCGACGCCACGGAGGACGCCGGCGTGTGGTCGATCTCGGAGACCGACCACGTCACCGATCGGATCGTCACGTTCCTCTCGAACGCCGAGGAGGCGATCCACCACGTCGTCGCGACCGACGACGTAATCGACGACGCCATCCTCGAGGAGCTACGGACGGCGACCGACCGCGGTGTCGAGGTCGTCCTCGAGGTGCCGACCGAGGACGACCGGGCGGCCTTCGAGGAGGCGGTTCCGGCGGCGACGGTCGTCGTCGCCCCCGACCTCGAGACGACCAATCCCGTCTACTCGGAGTGGCCCGCCCAGCTCCTGCTCGTCGATCACGAGTCGGTAGTCGCGGCCGCGCTCAAGGAGGGCGGTCTCCCCGACGTCGTCCAAGAGACCGCGATCTGGACGTACGGTCACGACCACGGCGTGGCCGTCTGGATCCGCGAGCTGCTCGACGACCGGCGCGCGTTCCGGGACCGGGAGGATTGATCCCCGACGTTCGATTCGCCGAGCCGTGTCGGTCCCTGTCGACAGTCGGAACATACTTTTAAGTCCTGGCGGCGATTTTTACCTGTTAGCAATGGCCATAGATCCGCAGTTCCACGAGAACCGGGAACAGGTCGACGAACACGAGGGCCACGCCGTCTGGGGACCAGTCGACGAGCCCGAAGAGCTCGGCATCCACGGCACCCACGTCGCGGTCGACTTCGACCTCTGTATCGCCGACGGCGCCTGCCTCGAGGACTGTCCCGTCGACGTCTTCGAGTGGGTCGACACACCGGGCCACCCCGAGAGCGAGGAGAAGGCCGATCCCGCCAACGAGGCCCAGTGTATCGATTGTATGCTCTGCGTCGACGTCTGTCCCGTCGACGCGATCGACGTCGACGCCGGCCGGACGGCCTGATTACTCGGCGCGGTCGACGTCGACCTGCTCTTTGAGCGCCTCGAGGCCGTCGGCCTCGGCGAGTTCCTGCAACCGTTCGCGGAAGTGCTCCTCGCAGAGCCCGACCTTGAGCCCGTCGGATTCGGCTGCGAAGGCCGCCTCGCGGTCGCAGTAGTGACAGTTCATGGCTGCCCGTACGAACCAGGCGACATTGAACCCTCCGCTATCGGCTCTCCTGTCCGCGGTCAGCCCTCGAGCCCGAGCCCTCGGTACGCCGCTTCCGAGAGTCCGGCGACGCCGAGTTCGCGCCCGTGGGCGTCGGTGCCCCCCGTCGCGACCAGCCCGTGTCGCTCGATAGCCCGATCGATCGGTTCGGGGTCGATCTCGCGGCCGTAGGGGTAGTATCGCTCGACGCCGTCGAGCGCGCTCGTCAGCTCGAGCGCGGCCGCGGGATCGGGGTACCGGAACGGGTGGGCCAGCGAGACGATCCGGCCGGCCTCGGCCAGCACGTCCCGGCCGCGGTCGAACGACGGCAGCTCCCGGGGGACGAAGCAGGGGCAGTCACCGCCGATGAGGTGCTCGAACGCGCCCTGGTAGTCGTAGGCCGCGTCGGGGTGGTCGTCGATCGCCCTCGCGACGTGGGGGCGACCGAACCCGTCCTCGACGGCGACGCCGAGGTCGATTCCGAGCCGGTCCTCGACCCGCTCGACGATCGCTCGACCGCGCTCGATCCGGTTGCGCTGGATCCGCCCCGTCGTCGCCTCGAGTGCCGCCGTCGGCTCGATCCCGTAGCCAAGCAGGTCGACGCGCAGGCCGGTGTCGGTCTCGACCCGCAGCTCGATGCCGTGGACGATCCGCACGCCGTCGCGTTCGATCGCGGACTCGTCGAACGGCTGCAACCGGTCGTGATCGGTCAGCGCGACGACGCTGACGTCCGATCGGCGCGCGGCCGCGGGGACCTCGTCGGGCTCGAGCGCCCCGTCCGAACGCGTCGTGTGGACGTGCAGATCGGCGTAGACCATGCCGTACTCCATCCCTCCCGGGTCCCTAAGCTCACCGTTGTGCGATCGTCGCCGACCCCGGTGGCCTCTAGGTGTTTAAGGTGTAGGGTACTCCTAGAGATCGATTATGGAAAATGTTTATAATCATTGTTCACGCAGATATCGGTGTAATGCTGCTCAACGGCACCGGCGAAGTCATCGACGACTACGAGTACCCCGCGACCACCGAGGAACTGATCGCAGAGCACGGCGAGCGGACCCTCGAACTCCCGAACGGGACTGAGACGGTCGAGGAGGTACTCGAGCGTCTGGAGTCCGAAACCTTCGAGAGTTCCGAGGACGCCCGGTTCGCCGTGTACTCGGCGGTGAGCAACAAGGCGGTCGGTCGGGTCGGCTACAGCGACCGCGATCCGACGCCGCCGGGGAGTCCGTACGCCCCCGACGCGGTGTCGTTCTAGAGTCGCTTTCGAACCCCCGATCCCGCTTCGATCCGTTTTTCGAGCCGCGTTCTGACCGCCCGAGTCGCCGGGAGGGAAAAACAGTTCCCGGGCGACGTCGAACGGTCCGGTAATGCGAATCGCCGTCCCCAACAAGGGCCGCTTGCACGAGCCGACGATCGACCTCCTAGAGCGGGCGGGGCTGCACCTCGAGAACGGTGCCGACCGCAAACTGTACGCCGACACCGTCGACCCCGACGTCTCGGTGCTGTTCGCCCGCGCGGCCGACATCCCCGAGTACGTCGCCGACGGTGCGGCCGAGATGGGAATCACGGGCTACGACCAGGTCCGGGAGGCCGGCGTCGACGACGTCGCCGAGCTGCTCGACCTCGAGTTCGGACGCTGCCGGCTCGTCCTCGCCGCGCCCGAGGACGACGACATCGAACGCGTCGCGGATCTGGCCGGCAAGACCGTCGCCACCGAGTTCCCCAACATCACCCGCGAGTTCTTCGCCGACACCGGCGTCGAACCGGACGTCGTCGAGGTCTCGGGCGCGACCGAGCTGACGCCCCACGTCGAGATGGCCGACGCGATCGTCGACATCACGAGCACGGGAACGACCCTGAAGATGAACCGGCTGGCGATCGTCGAGGAGGTGCTCTCGAGTTCCGTGCGGCTGTTCGCCCGCGAGGACGTCGTCGACGATCCGAAAGTCGAGGAGGTGCGGACGGCGCTGTCGTCGGTGAAACAGGCCGAGGGGAAACGCTACCTGATGATGAACGTCCCCGAGGATCGGCTCGCCGACGTCCGCGAGGTGATCCCCGGACTCGGCGGCCCGACGATCATGGACATCGCCGAGGACGGCGGCGACGGGATGCTCGCGGTCCACGCCGTCGTCGACGAGCGGGACGTCTTCGAGACGATCACCGACGTCAAAGGAGCCGGCGCCAGCGACATCCTCGTCACGGAGATCGAACGGCTCGTAGAATAGCGGCTCGAGAGCTGTTTTGCCGGAGTTCGTCGACGACGGTACCCCGTCACCAGGGACGTTCGAGGTCGACGTCCTCGAGGACGGACTCGAACTCCCGGAGGTTCGCCGCGGGCGAGACCTGTCCGCGCTCGCGGTCGTACTGGACGAGGCCGTACCGTTCGAGCAGCGGCAGGTGGGTCCGACACAGCGCGACGTGGACCCGCTGTCGCAGCTCGTGGATGGTCGTCAGGGCGGTCGTCTCGTCCTCGGCGTCCGCGAGCCAGCCGACGAGCTGCTGGACCGTGATCGGCTCCTCGGCGGCTATGAGGTGCTCGACGACCCCGCGTCGTCGGTCGTTGGACAGCACGCGGCCGAACTCGCCGCGGGTGAGGGCACGAAGGCACGCGGGTTCTCCGCTCGACCACTCGGCGACGGACGCCGTTCGGTCCGGATGGAGCGTCATCACCGACGGAGACTCAGCCAGGTCGAATAAACGCGGTCGGTCGTTTCCGATCCTCCGATCCGGTTTAGGCCAGTCCCGACGATTCGAGCCGAAATAAACGGTCGGCAACTCGAGCGAACGGTCGCGGCGAACTCGACGGTCGCGATACGAGAGGGGTAAACCGGGATTACCGCCATCGGTCGCGGACCCGAGCGCGGACCGGTAGCGGGTCGGTATCGGAACGAACGCGGCAGAAACGGCGCGAACGGTAAGCGCGAACGATGGTTCTGGGGGAGCGACGACGGCGAGAATCGTGCGGGGACCCTACTCGAGCAGGCCGAGATCCTCGAGGCGGGAGACGATCTTGTCGACGGCGTGCTCGGCGTCCTCGGGCTTTTTCCCGCCGGTAATAACGAGTTTCCCGGAACCGAACAGCAGGGCGACGACCTCGGGTTCGTCGAGCCGGTAGACGAGACCGGGGAACTGCTCGGGCTCGTACTCGATGTTCTCGAGGCCCAGCCCGATCGCGATCGCGTTCAGGTTGAGGTTGCGTCCGAGGTCCGCGCTCGTGACGATGTTCTGGACGACGATCTCGGGGTCCTCGTTGACCTGGATCTGGAGTTCCCGGAGCTTGTCGAAGACGATGCGGAGGCTCTCGTGGACGTCGTCGGTGCTTTTCGCACCGGTACAGACGATCTTCCCCGAGCGGAAGATCAGGGCGGCGGACTTGGGGTTTTGCGTGCGGTAGACGAGGCCGGGGAACTGTTCGGGGTCGTAGTCGGCCCCCTCGAGGTCCATCGCGACGCTTTGCAGATCGAGCTCCTGTCCGATGCCGGTCGACGCCACCACGTTTTCGATGTTGATGGTGTCCTTCGGATCCGTCATAAGTCGCTTAAAAAGACGTATTTAAGGTTTATAAAGGTTGGTACCGCCACCTGATATGTCCGGTTCGTACCGAACGGTTCGGTGACGAAATCGGCGTTGCTCGACGTCCTCCGTGCGATTCAGCGGAATCCATGTGCTAGGTTCTCGAGTACCCATCGGGGCGAGATCGTGTCCCGAGCGTGGAAAACGGTACGCTGATACTCGCGCCCGCGTCACGACGAGACGTGTACTTCCTCGAGCTCGGCGGCGAGGACGACGCGTTCGCGGCCCGCGAGGCCGAAAGCGCCGCGGCCGACGTTCGCCCGATCGCGCCCGGACTCGCCCTCGCGAACGCCGTCGTCCCCGAGCGCGTTCGCGGACTCGCCTACGCGCACCGCGCGAGCGAACTACTGGGCCGGACCGATGCCGACCTCGCCAGCGCGAGGGCGTTGCTCGAGGCGGCCTCGATCGATCGGGACCGAGACGCGACAGTCGCGGTGCGAGCGACCGACGTCCACGGCTCGACGGGCGTCAGCACCGAACGCGCCGAACGGGAACTCGGCCAGGTGCTGGTCGACCGGGGCTTCTCGGTGGACCTCGAGGATCCCGACCACCTCCTGCGGGTGGCCTTCTCCGAGGGTCGGCTCGAGCGCGACGAGGACGGACGGGGCGACCTGCTCTCGAACGCCGAGGGAGCGGTCGACGGGTCTCGAGGTGAGTCCGTGTCGGTCTGTGCGCTCGGCTGGCTCGCAGCCGAGAGCGTCCGCGACTTCGGAACCCGCGTGCCGACGGACAAGCCGTTCTTCCAGCCCGGCAGCATGGACCCGCTGCTGGCCCGCGCGGTCGCGAACGTCGCGGGCGCCCGCCCCGGCGCGACGATCCTGGATCCGATGTGCGGAACGGGCGGTGTGCTGGTCGAGGCGGGGCTGGTCGGCGCCGACGTCGTCGGCACGGACGCCCAGGCGAAGATGGCTCGAGGTGCGCGGACGAACCTCGAGCACTTCCTCGAGCGCGACGAGCCGTCGCCGACGGGCGTCTCCCGCGGTTCGTGGCACGTCGGCCGCGGCGACGCGACCCGATTGCCGTTCGCCGACGGCGCGGTCGACGGCGTCGTCTTCGACGCGCCCTACGGCCGCCAGTCGAAGATCGACACCCACCGCCTCGAGGACCTCGTTGCGGGCGCGCTCGCGGAGGCCCGCCGGGTCGCCTCGCGGGCCGTCGTCGTCGCGGACCGCTCGTGGGCGAGCGAGGCCCGCGAAGCGGGGTGGGAACTCGAGGCCGCCTTCGAACGCCGAGTCCACCGGTCGCTGACGCGGTACGTGCTGGTGCTCGAGTAACTGCTGATCCCGACACGATCAGACCCGATCGCTCCCCACAGTTTATGGTGATCGTATCCGTACCCAAGGGAACGGGTGATTCCTGTGAGCGAATCCGACGATTCTGCAGACGAGGAGTACGGGACCGCTCGACTCAACCATCGTGGTCGATTAACGATTCCAAAGGCGCTCCGAGACGACCTCAACCTCGAGGACGGAACGGAGTTCCGAGTTGTCCGCGAGGGCGGAGACATCCGGCTCGTACGTGAACTTCCCGATCTCGAAACGGTAACTCGCGGCGAAGAGTGGGGTGCGGAGGCGTTCCGAGACGCGGGTGAGGCGACGTTCGGCGGTCGATAGGATGAGCGGCACTCGCGTTCTTCCCGATCTCAACGCGTTGTCGATACAGTTGGTCGACGACCACCCCGGGCATCCGTACGTCGCCGAGGAACTCGTTCCAGCACTCGCAGGTGGTGATACGCTCGTCGTCTTCGGGTACTTGCCCCTACGAATCCAGTGGGTACTCGAGGACCTGGGCTTCGAACCCTACGAGGCCAGAAACGCCGTTTCGTCGCTGCTCCAGTATCCGCTGGAGTTCGTCGACGTGGACGGGACGACAGTCCTCGACGCCTACGAGATCAGTGCGCAGAAGAATCACGACGCCTTCGATTGCTTCTATCTCGCACTCGCGCGACGGGCCAACGTCGACGTCCTCGTCACGACCGACCGCGACTTCGAACGGCTGTGCGAGGACGAGTCCTTCGAGTACGTCAACCCGGTTCCCGAGGACGTACTGGAACGGTTCCACGACGTCGACGAGTCGTGATCGACGGCGAAGGGATCCGCCCTTCGACGACCGAAGCGCCGGACTCGGTGCTCGAGTGACCGCCGTTCGAGACCGGGTCGACCCGGTTCGATCCCGACGAGTCACGATAAGTGACTGTTAAGACCCGATACCGCCACGGTCCCGCATGGACCTTTCTTCAGCGGCTCCATCCGCGGCGGGCGGGACGACGTCGATCTGTACGCCGACCTCATCGGGCTCCTCGAGCAGCACGGAACGGTCCTCACCGAACACGTCGGCACTGAGGACGTCGAGGCGAAAGAACAGGAGGCGGGACTGACCGACGGCGATATCCACGATCAGGACGTCGCCTGGCTCCGGCGAGCCGACGCCGTCGTGGCCGAGGTGACGACGCCGAGCCTCGGGGTGGGGTACGAACTCGGTCGGGCCGTCGCCTGGGAGACGCCCGTCCTCGCGCTTTATCGTCCGGACGACGAGCACGAACTGTCCGCGATGGTGCGGGGCAACGACGCCGTTGAGGTGGTCGAGTACCGAACCGTCACGGAGGTCGAACCTGCCCTCGAGGCGTTCCTTCGAGGGTAGCGGCCATCGCCTACGACTCGTCGTCGAGTGCGCGCTCGCGAAGCCGTTCTCCCTCCTCGCTCTCGGCGGTCAGTTCGGGAACCGACTGGGGGCTCCCGTCCTCGTCGATCGCGACGAACGTAAAGGAAGACTCGGTCGTCTTCTCGGCCTCGCCGGTGCGGGGCTCCTCCCGCCAGGCCCGCAGCGCGACGTGGACGCTCGAGCGGCCCGCGTCGTAGACGTAGGCCTCGACAAGCGCGATGTCGCCGATCCTGATCGGACGCTCGAAGTCGAGTTCGTTCACCCGGGCGGTGACGCAGGTCTCGCCGGCGAAACGCATCGCCGACATCGCGCCGATCTCGTCGAGCCACTTCATCAGGTTCCCGCCGTGAAGCGTCTCGTTGTTGTTCGCGTGGTTGGGCTGGACGCGGAATCGGTTCTCGATGTAGGTCTCGCGGACGGTCGGCATACACACTCCTCGGTTCGGGGCCACGAAAAGTCCGGGCCCGGAACGCGACGTGACTACGCGCTCCGACCGAGTTCGGCAAGCAGGTGCGAGACGTGGATGCGGTCGCTCGTTCCCTCGTGCATCTCGAACTCGACGTCGGCCGCCAGCCGGTGGGTGCGGGCCAGTTTCTCGCCCTGGTAGCGTTTTCGCGCGACCTCGAGCACGAGATCCAGCACCTCCTCGCCGTCGAGTCCCTCGTCGACGAGCAGGTCGTCGAGCGTCTTCCGGGCGTCCGTGAACGCGCCCGCCTCGGCGTCCTCGAGCATCCCCTCGACCTCCTCGGCGAGGCCGACCTCGCCGATCGTCTCGTAGGCCGCGCTCATCGTTAGCTCGCCCGCGTCCTCGACGGTGGTCTGGGCCGCGAGGATCGCCTTCCGGAGGTTGCCGTTCGCGTAGCCGGCGACGAACTCGAGGCCCTCGTCGTCGTACTCGACGTCCTCCGCCTCGACGATGCGCTCGAGCACCGCGACGGTCTCCTCGCTGGTCGGCGCACGCACCGAGACGGGGAAACACCGCGATCGGATCGGCGGGATGAGCTTCGTCGGCTGGCGGGTCGCGATGACGAACTGGGTCGTCCGGTGGTGTTGCTCCATGATTCGGCGCAGCGCCTGCTGGAAGTCCTCGCGGACGTCCTCGGCGTTGTCCAGCAGGATCGTCTTGTACTCCCCGGAGACGGGGGCGTAGCTCGCCGACTCCTTGAGGACGCGGTTGATCATGTCGCGTTTGGACATCGACGACCGCCCGGTCAGGAAGGCGGCGAAGCGGGGGTCGTTCTTGATCTCCGTTTTCGTCCGGCCGAAGAAGTCGGCGACGTTGATCTCGACTAGGTCGTTGTCCGGATCGTCGTGGGCCGCTCGAGCGAGCGCGCGCGCCGCCGCGGTCTTGCCGCTGCCGGGCGGTCCTTGCAGGACGAGGTTGAGCGGTTCCTCGACGGCTCGCTGGAGGTACTCGCGAGCGTCGTCCTGTGGCAACTCGGCCAGCTCCGGGGCGTGGGTGTCGGTCCACAGCGGCGCGTCCATCGTCCGTCGGTAGGGGTGTAAGCGGTAAGAATCGGTCGGTTGGCCGCCGCGTTACGCCCCGTCGCTTCCGCCGTTCCCGTCCGCGCCGTTCTCGGCCTCGTCGGATTCGGCTCGAGCCTCCGCGACGGTGAACGTCTGCTCGACGGGCTCTCCGTCGTGCTCGATGGGCTCCGCCGACTCGACGTCCTCGGGGTCGCCCCCATAGACGACGGCGGTCAACTCGTCGTCCTCGCCGACGCTCGCGTTCTCGTCGAACGCGACGGTGACGTTCTCGTGTTCGCCGGGATCGAGGGCGTCGCTGGTGCCGAGGACCTCGTCGCCGTCCTCGATCGCGACGAACCCGCGCTCGGGGGTCGCGACGTCGACGGTCACCTCGTCGGTGTCGGCGTCGACGACGTCGACGGACGGATCCGTGTGGAACTCGAGCTCGATCTCGCCGAGTTCGCCGTCGTCGTCGGTGTAAACGCCGTAGGTCTGGGTGCCCGGCGGCGCGCCGTTCGTGTCGATCTCGAAGGTGATCTCGCGGCTCTCGCCGCCGTCGAGTTCGAGGATCTGGCGCTCGAGGACGGTGCCGTTCAGCCGGAACTCGACGACCTGTTGCTGTGCGAACTCCGTGGGATTTCTGACCTCGGCGACGGCCGTGATCGTCTCGTTTGTCGTCGCCGCGTCGGGGGCTTCCAGCGACTCGACGAGGAACGAGTTGGAGGCGCCCGCTTCCTCGTCGATCGTCACCGACGCGGTGTCGCTGATCGGATACCCGTCCTCGAGGTAGGGGGAGTCCTCCTCGCCGTCGGTCTCGCCGTACTCGAACGTCTCCTCCTCGCCGGTGTCCTGGTGAACCGTCGCGGTCAGCTGTCCGGCGAGTTCGGTCCCGTTCTCCCGGCTCTCGACGGTGACGTTCTCGTGGGATCCGTCCTCGAGGTACTCGGAGACCGCGAGGGGCTCGTCGCCGTCGGCGGTGATGACGACGAACCCGCCGTCGGAGAGGGTAACCTCGTCGACGGTGACGCTCGTGCCGTCGCTCTCCTGATCCTCGAACGTGATCGAAGCCGCGGGATCGTCGTCGACGCCGAAGATAGCCGGCGCCTGTCCGACGATGATTCCCGCCGCGAGAACGATCGCGATCGCGATCAGGACGGCGGTAACTCTCTTGATGGTTCCGAACGTCGCTCTCGAACTCATTTGGGGGTAGTGATGCTCGACACGTTAGCGCTGCAGGGACGTAAAACGCACAGTCTGTTTGCCGGTTCGGAACGGCGCGGCCCCCGTCGACCTCGTCGGGCCCGACGGATCCGAAGGCGGTTTAGTCTCAGCGCGTCGAACGGACACTGATGCCACTGCGCGTGACGTTTCTGGGGACCGGCGGGGCCGTTCCGACGACCGAGCGGAATCCGAGCGGAATCTTCGTCGCCCGCGAGGGCGAGGGGTTGCTGTTCGACGCCGCCGAGGGGACGCAGCGTCAGATGATGCGGTTCGGGACGGGTTTTTCGATCTCCCAGATCTTCGTCACGCACCTCCACGGCGATCACGTCCTCGGACTTCCCGGACTCCTCCAGACGATGGACTTCAACGACCGGGAGGATCCCCTGGCGATCCACGCCCCTCGTGGCACGCGCCGGGAGCTGAAATCGCTGGTCCACGCGCTGGGCAACCGTCCCTCGTTTCCGGTGCGGATCGACGAGGTCGGCGGGGGCGACGTCGCCTACCGTACCGACGAGTACGAGGTGCGGGCGTTCGCGACCGACCACGACACCCGCTCGGTCGGCTACGCGCTCGTCGAGGACGACCGCAAGGGACGGTTCGACCGCGAGCGCGCCGAGGAGCTCGGCGTTCCCGTGGGGCCGAAGTTCTCGCAGCTCCACGCGGGTGAGTCCGTCGAACTCGAGGACGGAACCGTCGTCGACCCCGAACAGGTCGTCGGCGACCCCCGCCCCGGGCGATCGATCGTCTACACCGGCGACACCCGCCCGGTCGCCGCGGCGATCGAGGCCGCGGACGATCCCGACCTGTTGATCCACGACGCGACGTTCGCGGACGACCGCGCCGACCGCGCCGCTCACACCGCCCACTCGACGGCCCGTCAGGCCGCCGAGATCGCCACCCGCGCGGGCGCCGAACGGCTGGCGCTGATGCACCTCTCCTCGCGGTACGCCGGCGACGTCTCGGCCCACCTCGAGTCGGCCCGCGAGGTGTTCCCGGGCGAGGTGTTCGTTCCCGACGACGGCGAGGAACTCGAGATCCCGTATCCGGACGCCTGAGCGGACTCGATCGCGGAGACCGGTCGCCCCGACTGCAGTCGGCCGACAGTACTTTGTGCTATTGTCACACAGCATCAGGGGCATCGACATGCAACCGTGCCACAACTGTCGGGCGATCATCGACGAGTACACCCTGGACAAACAACTCGAGCCCCTGCGCGGACTCACGGCCGACGATTTCAACGTCTGTGCGGACTGTGCGACGGTCGTTTCGGACGCCTGCGTGGCGTGCGACGGCGCGGTCTACGTTCCCCGAAGCGAAACGTCGACTCCCGACTACTGTCCGGCCTGTCGCTCCGATCGGATCGAGCGGACGGGTCACGACCCCGGCTGGACCGCCGAACACACCTCCTGACGGCGGATCGTTCTCGGAACCCGCCGCGCGGCTCTCCGCCCGCGGCCGCCTCGCGAGCTACTCGTGACCGTACACCGGAACCGGCTCGTAGGGCTCCTCGAGGTACTCGACGTCCGAAGCCGACAGCGACAGCTCGAGCGCCTCGACGGCCTCCTCGAGGTGATCGACGCTCGAGGTGCCGACGATCGGCGCGGTCGTGTTCTCGTTCTGGAACTGCCAGGCCAGCGCGATCTGGGCCATCGCGACGCCGTACTCGTCGGCGAGTTCCTGCACGCGGCCGTTGATCTCCTCGCTGGCGGGGAACTCGTGGTAGGGGACGCCCGCGTTCTCGACTTCGTGGTCGCCGCGGGTCGTGGTCCGGAACTCCCCGTGCGGACGGGCGAGATACCCCGCGCCGAGGGGGCTCCAGGGCATCGTCGCGACATCGTAGGCGTCGCAGACGGGGAACATCTCGCGTTCCTCCTCGCGGTAGGCCAGGTGGTAGAGGTTCTGCATCGTCTCGAACGGCGCGAGTCCTTCCCGCTCGCTCACCCGCCGGGCCTCGAGGAACTGGTGGGCCCACATCGAGGACGCCCCGAGGTGACGGACCCGCCCGCGGCGGACAGCGTCGTCCAGCGCGCGCATCGTCGTCTCGATCGGCGTCTCGTAGTCCCAGCGGTGGATCTGGTAGAGATCGAGCGTGTCCATCCCCAGGCGGTCGAGGGAGGCCTCGAGCTCCTGTTCGATCGTCTTCCGGGAGAGTCCCTCGGCGTTGCGGTGGTCGTCGGCGCCGGGGAATCGGACCTTCGAGGCGACGACGAACTCGTCGCGGTCGTAGTCGGCCAGCACGTCGCCGAGGATCGACTCGCTCTCGCCCGCCGAGTAGACGTTGGCAGTGTCGAAGAAGTTGATTCCCAGGTCGATCGCCCGCTCTACGAGGTCGCGAGCCTCCTCGCCGTCTAGCATCCAGTCCCGTCCGCTGCCGAAGCTCATACAGCCCAGACAGATCTTACTGACTTCCATACCGGTCGAGCCGAGCGTGGTGTACTCCATAGTCGATTCACGCCGACCGCCTCCTAATAATCGAGGCAAGCGGCACGGACCGCCTTGCCTTCGGGTGACGATCCGCGTCGGATTTATACGCGACTCGACCCTAGACGTTCGCGTGAGCACGCGAACGAGTGCGCTCGACGCGGTCGTCTTCGGCGTCGACGTACAGAGCGGCGACGTGCGCGGGGACGCGCCGTCGTACGCGCTGGTCGTCTACGACGACGAGGGCGTCGACCGAGACGCCGTTACCCACCGGAAACTCAGGCGACTGATCGACGACGAGGAGCCGGCTATCGTCGCCACGGACAACATGTACGAGCTGGCGGCGGACAAGGATCAGTTGATCCACTTCCTGGGGTCGCTTCCCGTCGGGACGAAGCTGGTTCAGGTAACAGGCGCCGAACAGCCCGAACCGCTCTCTCGCGTCGCGAAACGCCACGGGATCCCCTACGGCAAACAGCCGATGCAGGAGGCCGAGGCCACGGCCAGACTGGCGGCGCACAACGTCGGCCACGAGGTCTCGGCGTTTACGGACACGACGACGGTCAAGGTCTCGCGGGGACGCTCGACGGGCAGCGGCGGCTGGAGCGAGGACCGCTACACCCGTCGCATCCACGGCTCGGTCAGGAAGCGAGCCCGCGAGGTCGAGTCCGAACTCGAGGAGGCCAACCTCGAGTACGAGCGCGACGTGCGAGAGGCCTACGGGGGCTTTGCCAACGCCGTCTTCACGGTCGAGGCCCGCCCGCAGGACATCCCGGTCTCGCGGAACCGCTCGGGCGACGTCCGCGTCGAGATCGAGCGGGAACGCCGCGACGGGATCGAGTTCCGCCCGCTGGCCAAGCGACGGGACCACGTCGTCGTCGGCATCGATCCCGGGACGACGACCGCGGTCGCGATCGTCAGCCTCGAGGGCGAGGTACTAGACGTCTGGAGTTCGCGCATGAGCGACACCGCCGACGTGATCGAGTGGATCGTCGAGCGCGGACGGCCGATTATCGTCGCCGCGGACGTGACGCCGATGCCCGAAACCGTCGAGAAGTTCCGCCGAAGCTTCGACGCGGCGGGCTGGATGCCCGACAGCGACCTCCCCGTCGACGAGAAGCAACACCGGACCCGCGACCATCCCTACGACGACGACCACCAGCGGGACGCGATGGCCGCGGCGCTGTACGCCGTCGACGACCACGAGAGCCAGTTCGAACGCATCGCCGAGAAGATCCCGCCGGGGATCGACCGCGGCGAGGTCATCGCCCGCGTCGTCGCCGGCGAGGAGAGCGTCGAGGCCGTCCTGACCGACCTGACCGAAGACGACGAGGAGGAGGAGGAGTCGACCGAACACGAGCCCCGGGAGCTGACCGAGGAGGAACGAAAGATCAAGGACCTGAAGACGCAGGTCGAACGGCTCCAGTCCCACGTCGAAACCCTCGAGGACCGACTCGAGGAGAGAGACGAGCGCATCCACGAACTCGAGAACAGCCTCAGCGGCGCCCGCCGCCAGGAGCGCAAGGAGGTTCGCAAGGACCGGGAGGTCTCCCGACTCGAGCGCAAGGCCGACCGCCTCGAGCGCGAGCGCGACGAGGCCCGCGAGGCGGTCGACGAACTCGAGGGGAAAGTCGAGCGGATGAAGGCCCTCTGGAAGCTCGACCACTCGAACTTCAGCGACGTCTCCGCCGAGAAGGAGGGGCTCGTCCCCGTCAAGGTCGTCGAGAAGTTCACGAAGGGCGCGATCCGCGAGGCCGACGAGCAGTACGGGATCGCGGCCGGCGACGTCGTCTACCTCCGAGACGCCAGCGGCGCGGGGCGTTCGACCGCGGAGTTGCTCGCGGGGTTCGAACCGCGGGTCGTCCTGAAGGAGGGCGGCCTGTCGGACGTCGCCGACGAGATCCTCTTCGAGCACGAGATCCCGGTCGGGCCGGCCGGCGACGTCGCGATGCAGGAGGTCGACGAACTCGCCGTCGCCCGCGAGGACGACGTCGAGGCGGCGATCGACGACTGGTGGGACCGAGCCGAGAAACGCACCCGCGACCGGAAGGCGGAGATGGTCGATCAGCTCATCAGCGAACACCGGGCGGGCGACAACGAGGTCTGAGAAGGGCGGCGAGTCGACGGCTACATCATCCCGAACTGCCGGAACACGCTCGAGACGAGCGCTTTCACGGCCAGTCCGAGGCCGAGGAGGACGAGCGCGAACCCGGCGGCGACCAGGAGGCTCTCGTAGGCGATAACGACGAGTCCAACCAGCACGAGCGCGATACCGACGATTCCGAGGGGCCCGAGATGCCGCAGCATACGGTCGACTGGTCAGGGCAGGGGGATAAGCGACGCGGTTCGTCACGGCCTCAGATCGGCAGCCAGTGGCGGTTCGGTCGACGAAATCGATAAAGGATTAAACCGATCGAACCCGAAGCCTGCGGTATGAGCGACGACGGTGACGGCGGTCGGAACAACCTCCGAATGCCCGACGACGACGAGGTGTTCGCGACTGTCACCAACATGCTCGGGGCGAACCGCGTCAAGGTACAGTGCGCCGACGGGACCGAACGCACCGCGCGCATCCCCGGCAAGATGCAAAAACGCATCTGGATCCGCGAGGACGACGTCGTCCTCGTCGAACCCTGGGACTGGCAGGACGAGAAGGCCGACATCACCTGGCGCTACGAGAAAAGCGAGGCCGACCAGCTCCGGCGCGAAGGCCACATTCAGTAGTTTCGATTTTTCGGGTTCCGCACCACTCGAGCGTCGTCCGGTAGCGATGGCGCCGCTGTAGATCTGCGGTTCGGACGCCGTCGCGGTATGTCGACGGCGGATCGTCGTTTCCGGGTGCCGGCGCGGAGCCGAACGGGACCGGGCCCGGACCCCGCGAGGCGGCGTTCGGTCGTTCCCGCGGTCCGCGTGCGACCGATCAGAGTCCGGCGACGTCCTCGATGGCGTCGGTCAGCGCCTCGATGGACTCGCGGTCGTGTTCGCCCATGTGGCCGATGCGGAACGTCTGCTCGCCCAGCTGCGAGCCGTAGCCGTTCGAGAAGACCATGTCGTACTCCTCGCTGACGGCGTCGATCGTCTCGGCGACGTCGATCCCCTGCGTATTCTCGATGCAGCTGACCGTCTGCGATTCGTACCCGTCCTCGGGGAACATCCCGAAGTGCTCGCGGGCCCACTCGCGGGTGTACTCGGCCATCTCCCGATGGCGCCCGTCGCGGGCGTCGTGGCCCTCCTCGAGCATATGTTTCATCTGTTTGCGGTAGGCCAGCATGACCGGGATGGCGGGCGTGGAGTGGGTCTGGCCCTTCCGGTCGTAGTAGTCAAGCGAGCGCTGGAAGCCGCCGTACCACGACGCGGACTCGGACTCGAGTTCGCGCTCGTAGGCGTCGTCGCTGACCACACACACGGCGAGGCCGGGCGGCATGGCGAAGGCCTTCTGGACCGAGGTGAAGAGGACGTCGATCCCGTGGGCGTCGATGTCGACGTAGTCCCCGCCCAGCGCGGAGACCGCGTCGACGACGAAGTAGGTGTCAGGATACTCGGCGATGACGTCGCCGATTTCTTCGATCGGGTTCCGAACGCCCGTCGAGGACTCGTTCATCACGCAGGTGACGGCGTCGTAGTCGGCGTCGCTCTCCTCGAGGCGTTCGCGGACGTCCTCGGGCTTGACCGCCTTCCCCCACTCGTACTCGAGGGTGTCGACGTCCTTGCCGAGTCGTTCGGCGACGTTGGCCTGGCGCTCGCTGAAACTGCCGCAGGTCGTCACGAGAACGTCGTTGTCGACGAGATTGAGAATCGAACTCTCCATGAACTCCGTGCCGGAGCCGGTGAGGACGATCACGTCGTTGTCGGTGCCGAGGAACTCCTTGGTGTCCTCGACGATCGTGGTGTAGAGGTCGGTCATCCGGTCCATCCGGTGGCCGAACATCGGTTGACTCATCGCCTCGATGACGTCCTCGCGGACCTCGGTTGGCCCCGGAATGTACAGCGTCTTGTCGGGATAGTCGCCCGTATACTCGCGTTTCTCGGTCACGTAACCACCTGAATACGAGCCACTGAGTCGCCCGACGATATGGTACTTGTGAATGCCACAGCAACGGTCGGTCGCGGAACGCGTCCGATCCCGTTCCCGGCGCATCCCCGCGGCGGTCGCGGGCGCGCCGAATCGACCGCCGGGCGGCCGTCCTAGGTTTCGACCCAGCCGTCGTCCGGCCCGTCGTCGTCGTGGGACCGTTCGCAGTACGGACACCGGTCGGCTTCGACCGCGATCCGGGCGCCACAGGCCGGACAGTTGGTTTTCTGTGGCGACGCGTCGTCACCGCCGAACGTCTCGAGGGTGTGATCGGTCCAGGCGTGCAGAAGTATCGACACCAACAGCCCGAACGCGACGAGAAACGCGGCCATCCAGAGTCTGCTGCCGTTCGCAGCGACGGAGAGTACGCCGACGACGGCGCTCGTCATACCTTCTGTCGTTCGATCCCGGGGATACGTCTTGTGGCCCCGACGGGTCGGGACCGATCAGTCCGCCGACTGCATCGACCCGGCGTAGCGGTCGGCGTTGGCGACGTAGACGTTGCCGTCGACGACGACGTCGTCGGCCCTGGCCGCGGCAGCGGCGGGTCGGGTCGGCCCGTAGCCGACGACTGGCGCGCCGAGCCGCCAGAGCGCGTCGATCTTACATAGCGCGAACCCGGCGAGGATCAGCGCGAAGCCGCCGATCGTCGCGGGCGTGATCGTCTCGCCGAGCAGTGCCCAGCCGACCAGCGCCGCGACGACGGGCGAGGCGTAGTTGACGAGGCTGAGTTCGCTGGCGCCGACGCGCTCGAGCAACACGAAGTACGCCAGGAAGCCGCCTGCGGTGGAGACGACCGCGAGGTACGCGAGCGCGGCGGTCGTCTCGACCGTCAGCGCGGCCCGGAGCCCGGCCGCGCTCTCGGTGGGGCGGGCGAAACTCAGCGCGTGCAGCATGACGGCGCCGACGCCCATCGCCCACGTCTGTAGCGGCAACAGCGACAGGGTGCTGTGAGTCCGCTCGGTCAGCACCGAGCCGATCGCGAACACCAGCGACGAGCCAAGCAGCAGGCCGACGCCGGCGACCTGTCCGCCGAGTGAGCCGCCCGACAGCGCGATCGCGACCACGCCGGCCAGGCCGAGCCCGAGGCCGACGACGGCCGGCGCCCGGATCCGCTCGCGGGGCAACAGCGCCAGCGCGAGCGGGGGCGTCACGATCGGCGTCAGGCTGAGCACGATTGCGGCGACGCCGCTCGAGACGTACGTCTGACCGAGGAACATGAGCCCGTAGTGACCGCCGACGATGAGGCCGCCGGAGACGGCGATCGTCACTAAGTCCGCCCTGGTTCGCGGTCGCCACTCGGAGCCGATCGCGGCGACGGCCGCGACGAACAGGAGGGTCGCACCGTCCAGTCGGAGCGCAGCGAAGAGGATCGGCGGCAGCGTCTCGAGGCCGACCTCGACCGCGCCGAAGGCGGTCCCCCAGGCGACTGCGAGCGCGACGAAAAGGAAAACGTCTCGCTGTGAAGTCATTTTATCACGGGAGGAGCGCGAGCGACTTGAATGTTGATATTCGGCTGTAGAGCGGTGCTACGTGCCATATTCTCCGAGAAGTGGTGCCAATGAACACACCGCTATCGGGGCATGGTAGTCAGTACCCCGAAATGAATTTCCGGAACGCGAACCGATCCGGTTCGCCGGGGCCGATCGGCGATTTTCGGTTCGCTCCCGAAACCGATCGCCGTTCGAAGCGACGTCCGTTCCGGTGGAAACGCGAGGTCGAGGCGACGGCGACGACGGGAGCTGTGGCTCTCCGGTACGGGTACTCAAAAATGGATGAAGTCGTAGCGCGGGGTGACCGAGTTACTCGCCGAGGCCGCTGTCGTTACCGTTCTCGGAGGCGTTGTCGCCTTCGGTGGCGTTGTCGCCCTCGGTGGCGTTGTCGCCCTCGGTGGCGTTGTCTTCGGTAGCGTTGTCCTCGGTGGCGTTGTCCTCGGAGGCGTTGCCGTTGCCGCCGTTGCCACCCGAGACCTCGATCGTGCCGCGCATCTGACTCTCGTGGGGACGGCAGACGTACTCGGCCATGTCGCTGCTGGCCTCGAACTCGAGGAACTGGTCGTCGCCACCCTCGCTGGCTTCCTCGGTCGAGAGGTCGTTGACGATCTCGTCGTTCTCGTCGACGATCTCGATGTTGTGGGTCGCGCCGTCGCCTTCACTCCAGCCGATCTCGTAGCTCTCGCCTTCCTGAAGGGCCAGCGTCGGGTTCGACTGGTCGGCAATGCTGTCGGGTGCAATGCCCGTCCAGTCGGAGGTGTTGGCCTGGAAATCGATCGTCGTGCCGGGCTCGATCTCGGCGGCCTCGCCACCGCTGCCGCCGTTACCGCCGTTCTCGCCGTTACCGCCGTTGCCGCCGTTTTCCCCGTTACCGCCGCCGTTGCCACCACAGCCAGCAACGAGCGTCGTCGCGGCCGCAGCACCCGTGACCTTCATCGCCGTTCGTCGGGAGATGCCGTTATCTCGTGTCATCACCGATGGATTGGGACTGGGTACATAAAAATGGCCACCCTCCATCCGAGCGTCGGCATGTCTTGACATACCACATATTTGGTAGTATCAACCGAACTGGTTCGTCTAATCGTCGCTCAACAGTCGCCGTGCTCTCCAGCCCGGAAGCGATCGGCGCCCTCGAGCGAGAGTCGGAGGAACGCGGGGACGGCGACGATCGCGATCGCGATCTCGAGGCCGCCGACGACGAGGAAGGCCGAGCCGTAGCCGTAGCTTCCGGCGACGGTGCCACCGATCAAGAAGCCGCCGAGAAAGCCCAGGCTCCCGGCGAGGTTGAACCCGGCCATCGCGACCCCGCGCTCGCGCTCGCGGGCGACGTCGGTGACCAGCGCCATCGTCGTCGGCGAGACCAGCGCGCCGAGGACGCCGACGGCGACCATCGCGACCGCCGCCGTCGCCACCGACGGCGCGGCGCCGACCGCGAGGATGCCGACGCCGTAACACAGCGAGCCGACGACGATCGGAATCGTTCGCCCGATCCGGTCCGACAGCGCCCCCAGCGGGTACTGCAGCAGGGCGAACGGGGCGAAAAAACACGCCAGCAGGAGCCCGGTTGCGGCGGGGCCGACCCCGAACGTATCCTGGAAGTACAGCGTCCCGACGAGCGCGAAGAAGCCGGCGGTCAGCCGATCGACGAACCCGAACGCGTACGGGATCGCCAACGTGGGCTGCCGTCGGAGTCCCTCGACGAGCGCGCGGGCGGAGCGACGGCTCCCGCCGCTCCGGTCGGGGATCAGCGACACCAGCGCGCCGACGCAGACCAGCAGGACGGCCGCAGCGACCAGCGGCGCGAGCGGGTGCAGTTCGGTCAACCGACCGCCGATCGGGGCGCCGAGCGCGGCGCCGAGGCCGATCGCGATCCCCGCCGCGCCCATGTTTCGTCCGTGGCCGCCCTCGAGGTCCATCAGCATCGTCATCGTCAGCGAGAACGCGCCGATGGTCATCGCCCCCTGGAAGACCCGCAGCGCCAGCACGCCTGCAAACGGAATCGAACCGATCGCCGGAACGGCGACCAGGGCGGCGTAGCCGACCGCACCCGCCAGCGCGCCCGCGACGATGAACGGGCGGCGCCGCCCTGTCGTGTCGCTGGCGAGTCCCCAGACGCCGACGAAGGCAACGTAGGCGGCGAACTCGCTCACGAGAAACCACATGCTCGCGTCCAGGGCGGTCGCCGCCAGCGGCGAGGTCGCCGCGTCGGCCCCGAGGGTTTCGACGAGCGTGGCGACCCCCGGTACAACAGCAGCTGGGAGAACAACACCGCGAAGACGACCGTCGCGAGGAGGACCCGTTCACGATCGTTCGAGTGCACGTTCCGTCGTTCGCGCCGACGGCCTATCAACTCGTTCGTCCCGCCGCGCTGGCTGCGGTTTTTGCCGTTACTGGGACGCATATGAACGTGGAGAAGTATGCGTACTAAACATGAGCAACGACGAGAGCGACGGGCGCGGCGAGCCGTCGGCCCCTCGATTCGGAACCCGTAGCGTTCACGCCGGTCAGTCGGCCGATTCGGCGACGGGCGCGATGGCGCCGCCGATCTACCAGACGACCTCCTACGCCTTCGAGGACGCCGACGCCGCCGCGGAGCTGTACGCCCTCGAGGGGGAGGGATACATCTACTCGCGGATCGCCAACCCGACGGTCCGCGTCCTCGAGGATCGCCTGGCCTCGCTGGAGGGCGGGGCGGGAGCGGTCGCGACCGGGAGTGGGATGGCCGCGCTCGATTCGGCCGTGTTGATCCTCGCCGAGGCGGGCGACAACGTAGTCTGCTCGACGGACACCTACGGCGGGACGACGGCCTACTTCTCGAAGACCGCCACGCGCCGGGATATCGAGACCAGGTTCGTCTCGACGCTCGAGTACGACGCCTACGAGGACGCGATCGACGAGGACACCGCCTTCGTCCACGTCGAGACCGTCGGCAACCCCTCGCTGGTGACCCCCGACTTCGAACGGGTCGCCGAGATCGCCCACGACAACGGCGTCCCGCTCGTGGTGGACAACACGTTCGCGACGCCCGCGCTGTGTCGACCGCTCGAGCACGGCGCGGACGTCGTCTGGGAGTCGACGACGAAGTGGCTTCACGGCTCGGGAACGACGGTCGGCGGAATCCTCGTCGACGGCGGTTCCTTCCCCTGGGGCGAGCACGGCTACGACGAGATCGCGGGCCAGAACCACGCCTACCACGACGTCGACTTCTCGCGGGACTTCCCGGAGGCGCCCTTCGCCGCGGCCGCGCGCTATCGCTCGCTGCGCAGCCTCGGCAACCAGCAGTCGCCGTTCGACGCCTGGCAGACCCTGCAGGGCCTCGAGAGCCTGCCGCTGCGCGTCGAGAAACACTGCGAGAACGCCGCGATCGTCGCCGACTACCTCGAGGGCCACGACGACGTCGCCTGGGTCACCTACCCGGGACTCGACTCGCACCCGACCCACGACAACGCCTCGCGGTACCTCTCGGATTACGGCGGGATGATCGCGTTCGGGCTCGAGGGCGGGTACGAGGCGGGGAAGGTCTTCTGCGAGAGCGTCGAGGTCGCGCAGTTCCTCGCGAACATCGGCGACGCGAAGACGCTGGTCATCCACCCCGCGAGCACGACTCACGGCCAGCTCACCCCCGAGGAGCAGGAGGAGGCCGGGGTCACGCCCGATCTCGTCCGACTCTCGGTCGGGATCGAGGACCCCGAGGATATCCTCGCGGACCTCGAGGGAGCGATCGACGAAGCGACACACGCGGCGCGCGAGGAATAAATGACGACCAAGGAGACGATCGATCTCGGGGAGTTCCAGTTCCTCTCGGGGGAGACGATCCCGAGCCTCGAGGTCGCCTACGAGACCTACGGCGACTTCACCGGGGACAACGCGGTACTGATCTGTCACGCCCTGACGGGCAGCGCTCACGTCGCGCGCCGTCCCGACGCCGGCGACGAGACCGCGGGCCAGGCCCGGGCCTGGTGGGGCGACGTCGTCGGTCCCGGAAAGGCGATCGACACCACCGAGTACTACGTCGTCTGCGCGAACGTTCCCGGCTCCTGTTACGGGACGACGGGGCCGGCGAGCACGAACCCCGAGACGGGCGACCCGTACGGCACCGACTTCCCGCCGGTGACGATCGGCGACTGGACCCGTGCCCAGCGGCGGCTGCTCGACACGCTCGGCGTCGGTCGGCTCCGCGCCGTCATCGGCGGCAGCGTCGGCGGGATGAACGTCTTAGACTGGCTCCGACGCTATCCCGACGACGTCGATCGGGCCGCGGGTGTCGCCACCGCTGCGCGACTCGACGCGCAGTGTCTCGCGCTCGACACCGTCGCCCGGCGGGCGATCACGGGCGACCCGAACTGGAACGGCGGCCACTACTACGGGGGGCCCGAGCCCGAGGAGGGGCTGGCCCGCGCCCGCCAGATCGGCCACATCATGTACCTCTCGAAGGCCTCGATGGCCCGGAAGTTCGGTCGACGGTCGGCGGGCCGCGAGACGGTCCGCGAGGAGCCACCCGACCCCGCGGGAGCGTTCTTTCCCTACCGCGAGGTCGAGTCCTATCTCGACTACCAGGCCGAGAAGTTCACCGACCGCTTCGACGCGAACAGCTACCTCTACCTGACACGCGCGATGGACGACTTCGACCTCTCGGCGGGCTACGAGTCCGACGCCGACGCGCTGGCGGCCTTCGAGGGCGAACTCCTGTTGCTATCCTTTACCGGCGACTGGCACTTCACCGTCGAGCAGGCCGAGGTCGTCGCCGAGGCCGCCCGCACGGCCGACGTCGACGTCGCCCACCACGTCGTCGACTCCGACCACGGCCACGACGCCTTCCTCGTCGAACCCGAGAAGGTCGGCCCGCCGCTGTCGGAACTGCTCGAGACCGGGCTCTCCGGGCGGACGATCACGGACACGAACCCCGATGCGGAAAACGAGGACGACTCGTTCGCGCCGGTCCACACGAGCCTCTTTTCGAAGTGACGGCCGTCCGGGCTCTCAGTCCGCGGAGGTCGCCGACGGCCCCTCAACGGGCGCGTACTGCTCCGCCAGCCGACGGTCTCCACGACGTCGATCGATCCACCGACCGACGTCCCGCACGAACAGGTCGAGTCCCGTGGCTCGAGCGAGGCGGTGGACCGGTCGCTGGGGCGATCGGAACGTCGCGATCAGCGACCACATCGATCCCGCGGCGTAGGCACCCAGCGCCGAGAAGGTCATCCCGAGGGTGAGAAACGTCGTTCCGTACACCATCCCGATCGCCATCGACGGGAGGCTCGTCCCGAGGGGGACCCGGGCACTCGCGTCCCGCAGCGTCGGCGCGAGAAAGAAAATCGAAAGTGTGCTTCCTACCATGAACACCAGGTCTTGCCACATCATCGAGACAACTTACTCGGTCACGAGTAAATAACTCTCTCGGTATCGAAATGGCCGATTACCGCAGAATTTCAGCGGCGGCCGACGGATCCGTGCTACTCGCGATCCAGTACGCCCTCGGCGAGTAACGCGTCCCGAACGCCGGCCATCGAGTCGACGACGACCTCGCAGTGGGGCTCGACGGCGGGCTTGGGATCGAACCCGATCGAGAGGCCGGCGACCCGCAGCATCGGCAGGTCGTTCGCCCCGTCGCCGACTGCGACGGTCTCCTCGAGCGCGGCGTCGACGCGGGTCGCCAACTCCTCGAGTGCGGTGTCCTTGGTCCCCTCGATCAGCGGTCCCTCGACCTCGCCGGTGAGTCGGCCCTCGGCCATCGGCAGCCGGTTCGAGACGACGTGATCGACCGCCACGTCCTCGCGCTCGAGGGCTGCTTCGACGCCGCGCTCGAACCCGCCCGTGAGGATCGCCGTCGTGACGCCGGCGTCGTTCAGCGACTCGATCAGCGCCGCGGCCCCCTCGCGGAGTTCGACCTCGGCGAAGGCCGTCTCGACGGCGTCGTCGTCGAGCCCCTCGAGCAGCGCCGCCCGCCTGCGGAGGCTCTCGGCGTACTCGATCTCGTCGTTCATCGACCGCTCGGTGATCTCGGCCATCTCGTCGGCGACGCCGCACTGGTTGCCCAGCAGGACGGTCATCTCCGAGTCCGAGAGCGTCCCGTCGAAATCGAACGCAACGACTGTCATCGCCCGCCCGTTGTGGCCCCCGGGATAAACCAGTTCAGGTTCCGCCTCGAGGGCGGACCGTCCGGGACGATCGACGACGGCCCCCGCGTCGTCTCACCGATCCGTTCTCGCCCCGCTCGGCGGCGACTCGGTCGGGTCGTCGCCCCGATCGGCCGCCCCGTCGGGTTCGGCCGTCGACTCGTCGCCCTCTCGGAAACCGAGGTGCCGTTTCGCTTCGGGTTCGTTCTCGAGGAAGGAGAGCTCGCGCTGGGGGAACGGGATCGTGATTCCCTCCTCGTTGAACCGATCGTAGATGCGGCGATTGAGCTGGTCGACGGCGCGGATCTCCGCCAGCGGGTGGGCGACGTAGGCCTGAAGCTCGAAGACGAGCGCAGAGTCGCCGAACTGGTTGAACAGCAGGCGCGGCCGGGGCGACTCGCGGATCATCGGCGCCTCCTCGCAGACCTCCATGGCGATGCGCTCGACGGTCTCGTAGTCGGTTCCGTAGGCCGCAGAGATCGGCACGTCGACCCGGATGTGGCGTCGGGGCGCCGTCTGGTTGACGATCTGGGTCGAGTTCAGCACCGAGTTCGGCACCGTTACCATCGTGTTCTCGGGCGTGAGCACCGACGTCGACCGGATCCCGATGTCGACGACGGTGCCGCGTATCCCCTGCTCGAGCACGATGACGTCGCCCGGTTTGTACGTGTTGTCGAAGTATAGCGCGACTCCGCCGATCAGGTTGCCGATCGCGTCCTGGGCGGCGAAGCCGACGACGATACCCAGAACGCCCGCCGACGCGAGAAACGGCGTCACCCGGAGGTCCCAGATTCCGACGATGACCAGCGCCGCGATCGCGACCATACCGATCTTCCAGAAGTTCTGGAAGATGGGCGCGAACTCGTAGTCGTTTCCGGAACCGTTCGCGATCTCGAGCCAGCGGGTTCCGATCCGAGTCGCCGCGCGAGCCCACAGCACGGTCAGGGCCGTCGCGACCGCGTTGCCGAGCAGCGACTGGGCGTCGATGATGCCGAAGGTCTGTAACGAGACGGAGACCCCGATAAACAGGATCGAGATCGCCAGCGGCGTGTAGATCTCCTCGGCGGTCGCCCGCCAGAACGAGGTCGGCTCGTCTTCCTCCAGCGGCGGCAGGTACCGCTTGCCGAGCCAGTGAACCAGCCGTGCCAGCAGGTACGAGCCGACCACGACCACCGACAGCAACAGCCACTCCCACTCGAGCAGCGACGTCGATAGCGCCGGCTGACCGACGCCGTCGAGGTGCAGCCACCGCCACGGGAGAATTCGGAGCGACATCGAGGACGTGTAAGCCGTCGTTAGGACGAGTAATATACTGTTGGATGTGCGATCGAGCGCTTTTTGTACGGGTCCGAATCGTGTCCGGAACCGGAACGATAAACGGCGCTGCCAGTCGACTGGTACCGATGAGCGATGAGCAACGGGCGTACGCCCGTCGAGGATGACCGGGACGTCCGTCGACGTCGTCGCGCTCGCGCTGGTGCCGGCGGTCCTCTGGGGACTCACGCCGATCTTCGACAAGCGCGGGATGGCCAGCGGCGGCGGCTCGATCCAGGCCGCGCTCGTGGTCGTGGCCGTCCAGCTGCTGTGGTACTGGACCGCTATCGCCGTCGTCTACGGCGGTTCGGCCTTCTCCGGACTGACGGTCGAGGTGCTGGCGGTCTTTTCGCTCGCGGGCGCGGTCGGGACGGCGCTAGGGCGGATCGCGATTTTCGTCGGCGTCGACAGGGTCGGCGCGAGCCTCAACAGTACGATCCTGAGCACGCGGCCGCTGTTCGCGACGCTGATCGCCCTCGTCGCACTGGGCGAACCGCTGGGCCCGGTGACCGGTGTCGGAATCGTCGTCCTCGTCGTCGGTCTCTCGATCCTGGCGCTGTCCCGGGGCGGCGACCTCGAGGGCTGGACCCCACGGGATCTGGGCTGGCCGATCCTGGCGGCCGCGACGTTTGCCGTGGCGAACGTCGCTCGCCGATACGGTATGCTCGAGACGCCGATCTCGGCTCTCGAGGCCGTCGCGATAAACGAGACGGCCGGACTGATCGCGCTGGTCGCCTACGCGGCCGCCGTCGGCGGCCGCGACGTCCTCGAGCGTCCTCGGCGTTCCTACCGCTCCTTCGCGGTTAGTGGCCTGCTGACGACCGTCGCGATGCTCTCGTTGATGGCCGCGCTCGGCCTCAAGGCCGGCCGGGTCGCCCTCGTGGACCCGCTGGTCGCGACCGCACCCTTTTTCACGCTCGTGTTCGCCGCGGTGTTCCTGCGGGACGTCGAGCGCGTGAGTCGGGGTGTCGTCGCGGGCGCCGTTCTCGTCGTCGCGGGCGCGGTCCTGATCACGATCTGAGCGCCCGCCCCGCCTCCTGCCGGCTCCGAGCTTCGACGGATCGTCCGATTTCGGGACCGAGAGGTCGGGTTTGCTACACTTGTCGACAACGGAAGGGTTTACCCGTTCCAAGCCGGTGTCTCGCGCATGAAGGTGCTCGTTACGGACCCGATCGCGGATGCGGGTCTGGACGTTCTCAGAGAGGCGGGCCACGAGGTCGAAACGGGGTACGAACTCGAGGGCGCAGATCTGCTCGAGGCGGTCTCGGACGCCCACGGGCTGATCGTCCGCTCGGGGACCGAGGTCACCGAGGAGGTCCTCGAGGCGGCCGAGGAGCTGATCATCGTCGGTCGGGCCGGGATCGGCGTCGACAACATCGACATCGAGGCCGCGACCGACCACGGGGTCATCGTCGCCAACGCGCCGGAGGGCAACGTCCGCGCGGCGGCCGAACACACCGTCGCGATGACGTTCGCGACCGCCCGCTCGATCCCGCAGGCTCACATCCGTCTGAAAAGCGGCGAGTGGGCCAAAAGCGACTACCTCGGCGCCGAACTCGACGGCAAGACGCTGGGGATCGTCGGGCTCGGCCGCGTCGGCCAGGAGGTCGCCAAGAAGCTCGACTCGCTGGGGATGGACATCGTCGCCTTCGACCCCTACATCTCCGAGGAGCGCGCGGATCGGCTGGGCGCCGAACTCGTCGAGTTCGAGCCGTGTCTCGAGCGCGCGGACTTCCTGACGATCCACACCCCCCTCACGCCGGAGACCGAGGGGATGATCGGCGCCGCGGAGCTCGACCTGCTCGAGGGCGGCTACCTCGTCAACGTCGGCCGCGGGGGGATCGTTCAGGAGGACGCCCTCGCCGCGAAAGTCGAGGACGGCACCCTCGCCGGGGCGGCGCTGGACGTCTTCGCCGCGGAGCCGTTGGCCGAGGACTCGCCGCTGCTGGAACACGACGACGTCATCGTCACGCCCCACCTGGGCGCCTCGACGGAGGCGGCCCAGGAGAACGTCGCCGTCTCGACGGCCGAGCAGATCAACGCCGCGTTCCACGAGGAACCGGTCGCGAACGCCCTGAACGCCCCCTCGATCGACGAGAGCGCGTTCCCCCGCGTGGAACCGTACATCGACATCGCCGAGACCGCGGGGAAGGTCGCCGCCCAGCTGCTCGAGGGCCGGATCGAGCGCGTCGAGGTCTCCTACGAGGGCGAGATAACCGACGAAGACCTGGAGTTCGTCACCGCCTCGGCGCTCAAGGGCGTCTTCGAACCGCTCGAGTGGCAGGTCAACGCGGTCAACGCCCCCCAGATCGCCGAGGACCGGGGCGTCGAGGTCACCGAGTCCAAGACCCGCCAGGCCGCCGACTTCCAGAGCCTGATCTCGGTGACGGTCGGCAACGGGGACGACGAGGTCTCGGTCGACGGGACGCTCTTCGCGGGCGAGGACCCCCGCATCGTCCGGGTCGACGGCTACCGCGTCGACGCGATCCCCCACGGGAAGATGGTCGTCACGCGCAACACCGACGAGCCGGGCGTCATCGGACTCATCGGAAGCGTGATGGGCAAACACGGCGTCAACATCGCCGGGATGTTCAACGCCCGCGAGACGATCGGCGGGGAGGCCCTGACCGTCTACAACGTCGACACGCAGGTTCCCGAGGAGGCCAAAGCGGAGCTCAACGAGGACGACCGCATCCTCGGCGTCGACTACATCATCCTGAACGGTCAGTCGTAGCGACCTCCGGCCGACCCGTTCGCAACGTCGCGGTTCGACTCCCTACGGCGCGCCGACCAGTACGAACCGGCTCTCGGCGTCGCCGTTGTGGATCTGTCGGTCCGTCCCGGGCGGGATCCGGACCGCGTCGCCCTCGCCGAGTTCGACCTCCTCGCCGTCGACGGTAACCGTCGCCTCACCCTCGACCAGCAGGTACACCTCCTCCTGACCCTCGTCGGCGTGGTCGTGTTCCATCCCCTCCCAGCCGGGGTCGCACTCGAGGACGGTGACGCCGACGTTCTCGCAGTTCAGTTCGTCCCGCAGGAAGTACAGGCCGTGCTGTTCGTCGCCGTCGCGGTAGTTCGCGGTGGTGTACGACGCCATCGCGGGAGTCGACCACGGGCCAACTGATAAGCGTTGGTGACGACGAACCCGTTCGGCGTCCGCTCGCTCGCGTCCGTCCCGCACCGGAAAGTCGATCGCGCTGCAAAAGATCTATCGCCCGCAGGGCCCTCGAGTCGGCCATGAACGAGATCGCGGTCGACTTCGGCGAGGACGGGCTCGTTCCCGCGGTCGCACAGGACGCCGAGACCGGCGAGGTGTTGATGCTCGCGTACGTCTCCCCGGAGGCCCTCGAGCGAACCCGCGAGACGGGGCGGGCCCACTACTACTCCCGGAGCCGGGAGGAGCTCTGGGAGAAGGGCGCGACCAGCGGCCACACGCAGGACGTCGCGGAGATCCGGGTCGACTGCGACGCCGACACCCTGCTCTACCTCGTCGACCAGGAGGGCGGGGCCTGCCACACGGGACACCGCTCCTGTTTCTACCGGACCGTCGAGGGCGAGCACATCGGCGAGCAGGTGTTCGACCCCGACGCGGTGTACGAGTAGGATGAGCGAACCCGCCTCTCGCTCGAGCGACGCCGAAGCCGAGCGCACGGCGCTCGTCGACCTCGAGGCCGCCCGCGAGCGGTACGCGCGGGCAACCCGCGAGATCGGCGAGCGCGGGACTGGGACCGTCGAGGAGACCGCCGCGGCCTACCGGGAGGCGACGGACCTCCTCGAGAGCTACGTCGATCGGGCCACGGGGACCGGGAAGGAGAACTTCAAGGCCTACGTCGAACTCGAGGGGCAGTTCGACGCGCTGGTCGACGGCCTCTCCGACGACCTCGAGAACCGCGGGGCGTTCGAGGCGGCGCTCGACGCCCTCGACAAGCGCCGACTGAGCGAGGCGGACTTCGAACGGGCCCGCGAGGCGCTGGCCCCTGCCGCGGAGCACGCCGACCTGCTCGAGGAGCGCGAGGCGGCCCGCGAGGCCGTCGCCGAGGCGCGCAAGACGGCGAGCAGGCGCCTCCGGGAGATAGACGACGCGATCGACGAGCGTGAGCGATTGCTCGAGCTGGCCGAGGCCGACCTGGACGCGCCCGTCGAACGGCTCCGGGAGCCGATCGAACGTTACGACGAGCTGATCCGGGAGCGGTTCCGGGAGTACCGCGACGAGGCCTCGGCGCGGGAAGTGTTCGCGCTGCTCGAGCGTGGCCGGTGGTACCCCTTCGTCGAGTTCGAGCGGCCGCCCGCGGACCTGCAGCGGTTCGTCGCGGAGCGACCCGCCGGCGAGCGCTCGATTCCGGAGCTGCTCGAGTACGCCGGCTACTCCCGGTCGAAGCTCGCCCACTACGTCGAGGACGCCGACGCGCTCAAACGGGCGGTCGCGACCCAGCAGACGTTCCTCGAGGGGATCGACGCCGACCCACTGACCGTCGGCTGGCCCCCCGGTCCCGCGGGGGTCCTCGAGCGTCGGACCCGGGAGTTCCGGCCGTTCGTCGACCGGGTCGCCGACGAGGACACCGTGGCCGCACTCCGGGAGGTGCGGGCGCTGATCCGCGACGACGAGTACGACCGCCTCCAGACGGCGGCCCGGGCGGTCGAGCACCTGACCGCCGGGGAGCGGGAGCGACTGCGGGACGGCCGGATCGCGGACGAACTCGAGGAGCTGCGGGCCGAGCGAGAGCGACTCGAGGCCGCCCTCGAGGAGGACGACCCCGTCTGAACCCGCGACCGCGGCCGCCGTTCGGTTCGACTGACGGTCTCCAGCCCCGTACCGTCGTCCACCACGTAGTTGATATGGAATCGCCGACTACCAGCACCGATGACCCGCTGGAATCGGCTCCTCGTCGGCCTCGGCGTCCTGCTGATGGTCGGCGCCGGTGGATCGATCCTGTACTCGCTCGGCCGCGTCCGCCAGCCGGAGGTGGCGCTGCTCGAGGTGTTCCTCGACGCCGTCCTGATCGGCTTTCCGGGCGCCGCGATGGCCTACGTCGGCCTCCGGCTGCCCGAGACGACGATCCCGTCGGAGTTCTACTCGCGGATCGTCGCCTGGACCGGCGCCGGAGTCGCCGTCATGATCCTCGTCGTCGGCCTGCGTGAACTCCACCCCGGCGTCGACCTCGACCCGACGAGCGGGGCCCAGCTCATCCTGCTCTCGATCAGCTCCGTCACCGGGCTCCTGGTCGGCGTCCAGGACGCCCGCACCCGAACGCAGGCGCGGACTCTCGAGGAACAAAACGCCGAGCTTCGCCGGAAGTACGACCTCGAGCGGCAAAACGAGCGGCTGAAGCGGACCGAGCGTCGACTCGAGGAGGCGGTCTCGGAGCTCGAGGCGTCGAACGAGCGTCTCGAGGAGTTCGCCTACGCCGTCAGCCACGACCTCCAGGAGCCCCTGCGGATGGTCACCAGCTACCTGGAGCTGCTCGAGGGGCGCTACGACGACGAACTCGACGACGACGGCAGGGAGTTCCTCGAGTTCGCGGTCGACGGCGCCGAACGGATGCGCGAGATGATCGACGGACTGCTGGCGTACTCGCGGGTCCAGACGCAGGCGAACCCCCTCGAGCCGGTCGATCTCGAGGCCGTGCTCGAGGACGTCCTCGACGACCTGCAGTTCAAGATCGAGGAGCGCGACGCCGACGTCGCGAGCGAACCGCTGCCGACCGTCCGCGGCGACGAGAGCCAGCTCCGGCAGGTGTTCCAGAACCTGCTGTCGAACGCGATCGAGTACGCCGACGACGAACCGCCGCGGATCCGAATCGGGGTGCGGCAGCGCCCGGCGCTCGAGGCCGACGTCGACGCGGGGGCCGACGTCGACGTGGGGGCCGACGGCGCGGCGTGGGAGATCTCGGTCAGCGACGACGGGATCGGGATCGATCCCGACGACCAGGAGCGGATCTTCGAGATCTTCCAGCGGCTCCGCGCGTCCGGTGCGGGGTCCGGGTCGGGGATCGGACTGGCGATCTGCGAGCGGATCGTCGAGCGCCACGGCGGCGAGATCGCCGTCGACTCCGCGCCCGGCGAGGGGTCGACGTTTCGCTTCACGCTCCCCGACGTCGAGCGAGCGTCGTCCGCCCGCCGGCTCGAGACGGGTGCGGCGACCGATCGCTGACCGTTCGCCGAGCGCCGTCCGGGCTCGAGCCCGGCCACTGAAGGAGCCGTCCGTCCTACGTGCGGTATGACCAGTCACCTGCTCGTCCCGATGGACGACTCCGGGCCCGCGCGCGCGGCCCTCGAGTACGCCCTCGAGCGGTTCCCCGACGACGAGTTCACCGTCGTCCACGCGGTCGACGACCTCGAGGCGGGCTACGCCGGGGAGCCCTCGGCCGCGGCCACCGAGGACCGCCGGCCCGATGTCTTCGAAGACGCCAGGGCGATCGCCGAGGAGCGCGACCGACGAATCGAGACCCGCGTGCTCGAGGGCCAGGCCGCCGAGGCGATCCTCGAGCACGTCGCGGAGGCGGACGTCGACGGGATCGTCATGGGCAGCGAGGGGAAATCGGGCGTCTCGCGGATGCTGCTGGGCAGCGTCGCCGAACAGGTCGCGCGACGGTCGCCCGTTCCGGTGACGATCGTTCCGACCCGCTCGTGAGCGGTCCGAGATCACCGGGGTTTTCATTTCCAGTCCCCGAGGGGGCCGTATGGACGATCGGACGGGAACGACGCTGCACACCGGGCTTCTCGTCCTGACGACGGCCGGCGTCGCCTGGCTGTCGGGGCTGCCGATGGTGTTTCCGAGCCTCGGTCCGACGGCGTTCGTGCTGGCGCTGTTTCAGGACGGCGACGCGACCTCGCCAAAGCGGGTGATCGGCGGACACGTCATCGGCGTCGCCGCAGGGCTGGTCGCCTACCACGCCCTCGCCGGCGGCGTCAGCATGACCTCGGCGACGGCGCCGGGCTCGCTCGCGGGACTCCGACTGGCGGCCAGCGCCGTCGTCGCGACGGTGCTGACCGTCGGCGGGATGCTCGCGACCGACACCCGTCACCCGCCCGCCTGCGCGACGACGCTGATCGTCTCGCTGGGACTGCTGTCGACGTTTCGCGAGGGGGTGTTGATGGTGGTCGCGGTCGTCCTGCTCGTCGCGGCCCATCGGCTCCTGCTGGCGACCGAGCGCGCCGGCGCCCGGTACGGTGAAGGGCTGCGCCACTGAGCTCAGTCGCCGTCGCCGGCGTCGCTCGTCTCGAGGTCCTCGCCGGGGAGCTGTTGCTGGAGCACGAACGGGCCGAAGTCGGCGGCCGTCCGGCGGGCGATCGTCGCGATCCGGAGCACGTACGCCAGCAACACGGCGAAGGGGCTGAACAGCGCCGTGATCGTCGCGGCGACGACGAGGACGTAGAGGGAGGGGTGTAACTCGAGGGCGAGCAGGTTTCCGTACGAGAGGACGACGAAGGCGCCGGCAAGCAGCGTCGGGAAGCCGACGTACAGCAAGATCTTCGAGAGGTCCGCCAGCTCCTGTTGCATGTACACCGTCTTGAAGTACTGGCGGGCGACGTGGATGTCCCCCAGCAGCTCCTCGAGGCGGTCGAGCTGGTCGGCGGCGGGCGCCGAGAGGGCGTGGCGGTGGTGTTCGCGGAGCTTCCTGACCTCCTGGAGCTGCCAGGGATCGTCGTAGTGGAGGATGACCGAGATCACCTCGAAGGTGCCGAAGGTGGTTCCCTCGAGGCTCTCGACGGCGCCGTCGTCCCGCGGTTCGGTCGCCGAGACGAACTCCTCGACGTCCTCCCGGAGCTCGGTGTCGGCGTCGCGACAGACGTTCGCCAGTCCCAGCGTGGTCCGGCGCTTGGCCTCGATCAGCGTCCGGAGCAAGGCGGAGGGTTCGGCGGGGCTTGGCCGGACGCCGGTGTGGGCCTCGATCGACTCCCGGAAGTCGGCGGTCTCCTCGAGGCGCTCGAAGAAGGCGCCTGTCGTCCCGAACTCCTCGGAGAGGATCAGCTGGTTGATCGCGAGCACGACGGTGATAAACGGCAGCATACCGCCGATCAGCGTCGAGGAGATCGAGACGATGTCGTCGGCCTCGGCCGGCGTGATCAGCGAGCCCCGGATCAACAGCAACGCGGCGACGAACGCCGCCGTGAGTATCAGCCCGGAGACGATCTGGCGGTCGCCGTGGAGGTAACACCAGTGGAGTGCGGCGTCGGTTCGCGATCCGGATCCGACGAGCGAGTCGGGCTGGGACCGCGGCGCGTCGCCGTCGGCCACGTCGCGGCGCTTGCGGGTCGACTCCTCCCCCATCTGTGAACGACCGATGCGGAGCCGACGGAAAGACCTGCTGCCGGCAGCGGCCCCGTCTCAGGCCTCGATCTTCGCTTCGGCCAGGGTCTCGTACATCTCGTCGGCGAGCCCGTTCGCCCGGGCGTCGTCGCGGGCCTCGGCGTAGATCCGAACGAGGGGCTCGGTGCCGGACGGGCGGGCCAGTACCCACGCGTCGCCGTGGTCGAGCCGGTAGCCGTCGCGGGTGTTGAGCTCGGCGTCGGCCGCCTGGGCGTGGTTGGCCGCCGCGTCGAGCATCGCGTCGCGTTCGGCCGTCGACTCGTACTCGATGTTGCGCCGGACGTTGGCGTAGCCGCTGTAGGGGGCGACGATCTCGTTGACGGGCTCGTCGGCGACGAGCTCGAGGAACCGCGCGGCGGTGTAGGCGCCGTCGCGGGTGAGTCGGTAGTTCGGGAAGAAGATCCCGCCGTTACCCTCGCCGGCGACGGGGACCCGCCTGTTCTTGGCCTCGAGCTCGCGGATCCGGGTGATGATGTTCGTCGAACCGATCGGGGTCAGCTCGAGCTCCGCGCCGGCCGCGTCCGCGACGTCGACCAGCCGCTGGGAGACGTTGACCGCCGAGACGGTGGTGTCGTCGGGGCCGAGCTCGGCGGCCGCGAGCGCGGCCAGGGTCGCGTCGCCCTCGACGTACTCGCCGTCCTCGTCGAAGAAGATGGCGCGGTCGGCGTCGCCGTCGTGGGCGATCCCGATGTCGGCGTCGGTCGAGCGGACGAGCCGACCCAGGTCCTCGAGGTTCGAGCGAACGGGCTCGGGGTCGCGGCCGGGGAAGTGCCCGTCGGGCTGTCCGTTGACGGTGACGACCCGACAGCCCAGCCGGCGGAAGAACTCCGGGCTGGTCAGCGAGCCCGCGCCGTGGCCCGGGTCGAGCGCGACGGTCAGCTCAGCGTCGGCGATCCGCTCGCGGTCGACCGACGCGAGCAGCTCGTCGACGTACTCGCGCCGGGCGCCCTCGACCGTCCGGACCCGTCCGGTCTCGTCCCAGGGGGCGACGGTGAAAGCCTCCGCCAGCAGCGTCTCCTCAATCTCCTCGAGGTCGGAGACCGCGAGTTCGACCCCGTCGCTGTCGACGAGCTTGACGCCGTTGTACTGGGGCGGGTTGTGCGAGGCGGTGATGACCACCACGGGAACCTCCTCGCGTTCGGCGTAGGCCTGGGCGCCGGGCGTCGGGATGATCCCGAGCCGATCGACGTCGGTTCCCGTACTCGCCAGGCCGCTGGCGGCGGCGTCGGCGAGCATCTGGCCGGTGTGGCGGGTGTCGCGTGCGATCGCGATACGGCCGACCCCCCAGGCCGTCCCCGCCGCCTTCGCGACACGCAGGACGAACGCGGGCGTCAGCTCCTCGTTGGCGACGCCCCGGGTCCCGCTGGATCCGAATACTTGCATCGCGTAGTAGTCGGGCTGGCCCCCCCAAATGGGTTCCGAAGCCGGGAGACAGACGGAACGCTTTCGGTGCGCCGTCGCCACCGTGGAGGTATGGATTCGATCGAGGAGAAACGCGTCTACGGCGATCGAACGGGTGCCACGCGAGTCTACGTCGCGAGCTCGCTGGGCGTCGTCCGCGTCAACGTCTCCGGCGAGACCGTCGGCGAGTTCGGCCTCGAGACACGCTGTGACGCCGTCGACGTCGCGGCGACCGACGCGACCGTCGCCGTCGCGACCGCCGAGGACGTTCGGCTGCTCGAGCCGAGCGCGGCCGACCCCGACCCCGTCGACACCGGGTTCGGTCCCGCGACGGCGGTCGGCGCCGACGGCTCGGAGCTGCTCGCGGCCAGCCCCGACGGGCGGGTCGCTCGCCGGGAGGACGGGACGTGGACGACGCTCGCGTCGGGGTTCGAGCCGACGGTCCGGGCGATCGACGGCGACCTCCTGGCGACCGACCGAGGGGTCTACCGAGTCCACGACGGTGGACTCGACCACGCCGGACTCGACGACGTCGCCGACGTCTCGGCCCCGGGGGTCCCCCTCGCCGCGACCGCCGACGGTCTCTACAAGCTCGGCAACGGCTGGATGGCCGCCCTCGAGGGGCCGTTCGACGTCGTCGCCGCGGACCCCCGCTCCGAGCCGGGGAGCCTCCGTCGCGCGCACGCGGTCTCGGAGACGGGCATCCTCGAGTACGGCGCGGACGCCGGCGAGTGGCGCGAGCTCGCCGCGCCCGGGGGAATCGTCGACGTCGGCTACGGCGACGCGACCTACGCCGTCACCGCCGACGGGACCTTCCTCGCGGCGACCGACGACGGGTGGCGCTCGCAGGTCCTGGGGATCGACGGCGTCGCGGGGCTCGCGGTTCACACCGCCTGAGACGGCCCGCCCCGGCGGCTCCCCGACCGACCGCGACCGTCCCGCGGTTCGCCCGTCGTGACTTCCACCCCTCGAGGCGACGGCGGCGATCGCATCGCGGTAGCGACGGGCACGCCAACGACGCTCTCGGGGTCGCTCGAACCGCTCCCGGACGAACGACGGGTCCCGACGCCGCTTATCCCCTGTATAATAATCCCCCACTGTTCGGTAGGGACGAGTAATGATTCTGCGCCGCCGATCCCCGTCCCCGCCGCTCCGCCGGACCGCTCGCGAGCGGGCTCGGCGAAACGGTATCGGACCCGGACCGTCCTCCCCGCTTCCCGTCGTACCACCCGCCGAAAACACGGCGGTCGATCCGCACCGCAACTCGATGCACTCTTCGGGCGCCGTTCGAAACTCCCCCTAACGAATGGACCGGAGCATCACCAGCGCTTTTCTCTCGATCGTCGGCGTGAAGTTTCTCCTCATCAGCCTTGACTTCCTCTCCTCGCCGCTGCTGACCCGATTCCTCGGCGAGGGGTACGGCGACTACGCGCTCCTGATGTCGATCTTCGCGATCTACATGATCTTCGTCAGCACGGGCGTCGGCGACGGCGTGCGAAAGTACGTCGCCGAGGAACGCGACCGCCCTCACTGGGACCGACACGTCGTCGGGTTCTACCTTCGGCTGGCGCTGTTGCTCGCGGCGGTCGGCTGCCTGCTCCTCGCGCTGGCGGCCCGATCCGGCTTCATCCAGAACCACCTGGGGACGTCCTACCAGACGTACTTCTACCTCCTCTCGCTGCTCGTCTTCACCTCCCAGTTCCGGGAGTACACCCGCCGAACGCTCATGGGCTTCGGCCTCGAGCGCTACTCCGAACCGCTGCTCTTTCTCGACAAGGTGCTCTTTATCGGCGTCGGCGTCGGGCTCGCGTACCTCGGATACGGCGTCCCCGGCGTGTTGATCGGGCACATGACCGGCGCCGTGACGACGGCGGTGATCGGCCTCGCCGCGATCCACCGCGAGGTGTCGCTGTCGACGGCGCTGTTCGACATCCCCTCGCGGGAGTTTCCACGCCGCGAGCTGTTCGCGTTCAACGGGCTCAGCATCGTTTTGATCCTCTTTCTGACGTCGCTGTACCAGATCGACGTCGTGATGCTCGGCTTCATCGGGTCGACCCAGGAGACGGGTTACTACCGGATCGCGCTGACCATCGCGGAGTTCCTCTGGATCGTTCCGCTGGCGCTGCAGAACACGCTCTTGCACTCGACGTCGAACATCTGGGCGAACAACGATCGCGACCGGATCAACTCGCTGGCGGCCCGCATCACTCGGTACACGCTGCTGTTTACGATACTGCTCGCGATCGGGCTCGCGGCGCTGGCGCCGGCCGCCCTGTCGGTCATCTACCCCGCCGACTACATCGCGAGCTACGTCCCGATCCTCCTGTTGCTTCCCGGCTGCGTCGGGTTCGCCCTGGCGCGACCGATCCTCGCGATCGGCCAGGGGAAAGGCGACCTCCGGAAGCTGATCGTCGCGACCGGCGCGGCGGCGGTCGTCAACGTCACGCTCAACGGGTTGCTGATCCCTCAGTTCGGGATGCACGGGGCGGCCACCGCGACGAGCGTCAGTTACGGGCTGATGTTCGTGTTCCACCTCTGGAGCGCCAGACAGATCGGCTTCTACCCGGCCGCCGACGCGCGCATCCCGCGGGCCCTCGCCGTCGGTGCCGCGGCCGCGGTGCCGATCTTCCTCCTGACGCGGTTTCTCGGCGATGCGGCCGTCTCGCTGGTCGTCCTCGAGTTGCCCATCTCGCTGGTCATCGTTCCGCCCTTCGGCGCGGTGGTCTTTCTGGTGTTGTCGGTTCTCTTCGGCGCGGTCGATACCGACGAGATCGCCGACCTCCTCGAGACGGCGCCGGATCCGATCGCCAACCTCGGCTCGAGCCTCCAACAGAACGTACGGTCGGTCTCGACCGGCGCCCAGCTCCTGTTGATCCTCGCCGGAATCGGTTTTCTTGTCGCGGGAATCGCACTCGCCGCAGGCGGGGCGGGTATCGACGACACGATCACTGGTACCGACGGCGACGAGATCGACGGAGAGACGAATCCCAACGAGCCGAACACGGAGGGCAGTGGAGAGACCGACGACGGAGGAAACAACGGGACGGACGAGAGCGACGGCGACGGAAGCGGTGATACCGACAGCGGGGAAGACTCCACAGCTGACTCCGGCAACGGCGCCGACGACTCCGGTAATGGCGCTGATGATAGCGACGGCGGCAACGGCGCTGACGACACGGACAACGGCGCCGATGATAGCGACGGCGGTAACGGCGATAGCTCGCCGTTTGGTGACGACTCCGTCTTTGACGGCGATGGAGGTAACGACTCCGAGAGCGGCGATACCGACAGCGACAACAGCACTGACAGCGACAACAGCACTGACAGCGACAACAGCACTGACAGCGACAACAGCACTGACAGCGACAACGACACTGACAGTGATGGCGGCGACAACGGCACCGATGGCGATACCGCCACCGACAACGATTCCGACAGTGATGACGGCGATGACGACGCCTGGTACGAATAATTCGACGCCGTAGCCGTTTCTTCTCTGACATCCTCCCACGACTGAAGTCGTGGGCGTTCTCCTCGGACTACTGTAACTGCGGGTCGGTCGAACGTTCTTGGCGCTCTCGGACGTTTCCGCTTCGATCGTTCCAGACCGAGGACTCCTCGAGTTGCCCGTCTCGCTGGTCGTCGTTCCGCCCCTCGGCACGGTGGTCTTTCTGGTGTTGTCGGTTCTCTTCGGCGCGGTCGATACCGACGAGATCACCGATCTCCTCGAGACGGCGCCGGATCCGATCGCCGACCTCGGCTCGAGCCTCCGGTAGCGCCGTCGCCGCTATCCGCTGTCGAGTTCACAGAACGCCAGCCGCCAGTTCGACGGGTCCGTCAGCCGACGCCCCGAGCGCCGCCAGTCGCCCGGATCCGGGTCGACGCCGGACGGGCGGACGACGTGGGTCGACGGCGACGCGGCCCACTTCAGGGGTGCGTGCCGGTCGCCGTGGAACGCCTGCGCTCGGAGTAGCTCCCGCGGCAACACCTCTCCCGGGGCGGCGAGCACGTCGGCGTCCGCGTTCGCCCGAACCGCGTCCGCGAGCAGCCCGGAGAAGACGACCGTTCGGTGGGCGTCCGTTCCCGCCGCGAGGGGAAGCGCGTCGACGATCCGGACGGTCGTCGGCCCGTCGGTCCGCTCGCGTCGCCCGTAGACGAGCGCGGCGACCGGGTCGCCGTCGCGACTCGCGACGACGCTGCGGTAGGTCCACAGCGGGTTCTCGAAGCGCCACCCGTAGAACGTCTCGTCGCGGACGACGTGAAACGCCGACACCGTCTCGGTCTCCGCCAGCGCTGCGAGTCTGGCAGCCGGGACGCCGTCGTAGTGGGTCCGCTCCAGTCCGGCGCCTGCGTCGGCGAGTCGGTCCCTGACCGAGCCGTACCCGCTTGCCAACGTGCGCGCGATCGGCTCGACGGGCTCGAGGGCGGGGAGCCACGCGGTCGGGTTCTGAATCCGGTAGTACGTCTCCCGCTCGCCGACGACCCGCCAGCCGAGTTCGAGGTTTCCCGGCAGCGACCGGTGGTTCGGAAAGTTGAAGTACAGGTCGACGTCGTCGGTGTAGCGCTCGATCGCCCGCTCGGTCATCCGGGTGAACAGTCCGCGCCGGCGGTGCTCCGAACGGACCATCGTATCGCAGGGCTGGAAGGCGTCGTAGGTGTCCTCGCCCGCGGCGAGTCCCAGCGGGAAAAACGCCCGCGCGCCGACGAGTTCGTCGTCCCGTTCGGCGACGATGATCGGCACGTGGTCGACGTACGGGTTCGCCTCGTACTTCCAGGCGAACCAGTCGGTACCCATCCGTCCGCCCAGTACGGTCTCGAACAGCTCGAGAAACGCGTCCCTGTCGGTCGGTTCGTACCGTCGAATCTCGTAGGCGTCCGACATCGGGTGCGGTTAGGCCGTTTCGACGGGTTCGGCTCGAGTGCGCTCCCGACGCCGGACGTCGTCGGCGACCTCGGCCATCGTCTTCACCTGGAGGTCGCCTGCCGTTCGCCGACGGTCGACGTACCGGACGATCGACCGGAGCCGTCGGTGGTGGGCCGACGTCCGGAGGTTGTGGGGGTGCAACCAGAGGTGTAACACGCCGTCGTCGTTCGCGACCGCGTCGATCCCGGCCTCGACCTGTCTGACCACCGGATCCTCCCCGAGCGCCGAGAACGGCTTCTCGTACTCCTGCCCGAAGTTGAACAGGTAGACCGACGCCGGCACGTTGACCAGGCCGTACTCGTCGACGTAGGGTTCGACGATCGGCGGCGTCGGCTTTCCGACGACCGCGCTCGAGACCTTGGTCAGCTGTCGCTCCAGGGTTCCTCGATCCTCGAGCAGGCGGTTCACGCCGCGGTAACACTCGAAGCCGTTCTCCGCGAGCACGTCGCGGTGGCGTACCTTGTTGACGGGGAAGACGAACGACGACAGATCGTGGCCGCGCTCGGCCGCCGCCCGGGCGCAGTTTTCGATCTCGCGGATCGCGAACTCGTCGGTCATCCGCTCGTGATCGAGGTGGACGTGGGTGAACCCGTGGCCGGCGATCTCGTGGTCGACGTCGGCCGTCGCGACCTCCTCGACGAGCTCCGGCCCGTACCAGACGTCGTCGGCCTCGAGGTCGCCGACCGGGCGCTGACAACACCGTTCGCCGGCGGGGTGATTGTGGTGGCTGTCGAGACAGGAGTCCAGAAACAGGTGGCCGGTGACCGCCCACGTCGCCGGCACCTCGTAGGCGTCGAACAGATCCCGCAGGTGGAGCCAGTTGTCCCGGGTGTCCCGCAGCAGCGATTCCGGAACCTCCCTATCGTGGAACCCCCACCCGAGCTCCGCGTCGAGGGAGATGACGACCGTTCCCATGGTATCACCGGGACCCGTAGGCAGCGGCTACTCGAGAGCGGTCCCCTCCACGAGACGGCAAGAATCCTCCGCCTCGCAGTTTCTTCGCCGCGTGGTGTTGACGATTCATCTCGCACGGACCGTGGGTTTCACCGAGTATAGTGTTTAATCTGTTAAGGTGATGTGCGAATATTACTACAGTTTTCCAGCTCCGAAACCCCGCTGTACCGACCGAAAGTCGACTAAAGAGTTTGCTCGAGTGAAACGAGTTCGGGGTCGGAAACGCGGCCGGCAGCCGCCGGGTCCGTGCGTCGGCGTCCGCCTCGACGCGCTCGATTTCGATTCGCGAACAGCTGAGGAGGCTTTCGACTGTGGTATCCGCGGCCGTTGCGGTGTTTCCCGTCGCGACGTGGAACCCGACTATCGTCGCGATAAGCGTCCGGCGTCGGTGTTGTCGCTCCGAAACAGTTGGACAGCTAAGGAATTCGGGGCTTCCGTCGCGGCTACGGAATCGACACGCTAAGGCGGGCCGGCGAGAAAGCCGAATCGATGGCGACGCTTTCGATCGCCGGCGGGCGAGTGCTGTTGCCCGACGGAACGGTGACGCGTGCGGACGTACTGATCGACCGTGACGAGGGGGAAATCCTCGAGGTGGGCGCCGACCTCGCGGGCGGGGAGACCCTCGACGCCTCGGGCTCGCTCGTGACCCCCGGGTTCGTCAACGGGCACAGCCACGTCGCGATGACGCTGTTGCGGGGGTACGCCGACGACAAACCTCTCGACGCCTGGCTCCGGGAGGACATCTGGCCGGCCGAGGGCGAACTGACGGCCGAGGACGTTCGGATCGGCGCGGAGCTGGGACTGCTCGAGATGATCAAGGGGGGAACGACCGCCTTCGCCGACATGTACTTCGAGGTGCCCGAGATCGTCGACGCCGTCGATCGGGCGGGACTGCGCGCGCGGCTCGGCCACGGCGTCGTCACCGTCGCCAAGGACGACGCGGGCGCCCGCGAGGACCTCGAGACGAGCCTCGAGGTCGCCCGCGAGTACGACGGCGCCGCCGACGGTCGGATCTCGACGGCCTTTATGCCTCACTCGCTGACGACCGTCGGCCGGGAGTACCTCGAGGAGTTCGTCCCGAAAGCCCGCGAAGCCGGCGTCCCGGTACACTACCACGCCAACGAGACCGCCGACGAAGTTACCCCGATCGTCGAGTCCGAGGGCGTTCGCCCCCTCGCGTACGCCGCCGAGCTCGGGATGCTCGAGTCCGAGGACTTCGTCGCCCACGGCGTCCACGTCGACGAGAGCGAGATCGGCCTGCTCGCGGAGGCGGGGACGGGCGTGATCCACTGCCCTGCCTCGAACATGAAACTGGCCAGCGGGATGGCCCCGATCCAGCGCATGCTCGAGGAAGGCGTCACGGTCGGGCTGGGCACCGACGGCGCGGCCTCGAACAACGACCTCTCGATGCTCGACGAGGCCCGCGACGCCGCGATGATCGGCAAGCTCGCCGCCGAGGACGCGAGCGCGGTGCCCGCCGAGCGGGCCGTTGAGATGCTCACGCACAACACCGCGGACGCGATCGGGCTCGCGTCGGGTCGCCTCGAGGCCGGCGCGCCCGCCGACCTCGCGGTGATCGACCTCGAGACACCCCACCTGACGCCGGCCCACGACCCCGTCAGCCACCTCGCGTACGCCGCGGCCGCCGCCGACGTTCGCCACACGGTCTGCGACGGGCAGATCCTCATGCGGGATCGGGAGGTGCTGACCCTCGATGAGGACGCGGTGCTCGAGCGGGCGAGCGAGGCGGCCGCCGCGCTCGCGGCCCGCGCCGAGGACTGACGAACCGGCTTCGGTAGCGTTTTGGCGCCGCTCGCACTCTGTCGACTCATGACCGACTATCCGCCGATCAGCGATCAGCTGGACGATCCCGACGCCGCGCGGGAGGAGGGTCGTCGCAAGATGGACTGGGCCGCCCAGCACATGCCCATCCTCGAGCACGTCCGCGAGGAGTTCGTCGACGAGCAGCCGTTCGAGGGCGAACGGATCGCAATGGCAATGCACGTCGAGGCCAAGACCGCGATGCTCGTCGAGACCCTCGCCGAGGGCGGTGCCGAGGTGGCGGTGACGGGCTGCAACCCGCTGTCGACTCACGACGACGTCTCGGCGGCGCTTGACGCCCACGAGTCGATTACGAGCTACGCGAAACGCGGCGTCGACGACGAGGCGTACTACGACGCCATCGAGGCCGTCATCGCCCACGAGCCGACCGTCACCGTCGACGACGGGATGGACCTGGTCGCCGCGATCCACGAGGACTACCCCGAGCTGATCGACGGCATCGTCGGCGGCGCGGAAGAGACGACCACGGGCGTCCACCGCCTGCGCGCGATGGACGAAGACGGCGCGCTCGACTATCCCGTCTTCGCCGTCAACGACACCCCGATGAAGCGGCTGTTCGACAACGTCCACGGCACCGGCGAATCCTCCCTCGCGAGCATCGCGATGACCACGAACCTCTCGTGGGCCGGCAAGAACGTCGTCGTCGCGGGCTACGGCTACTGTGGGAAGGGCGTCGCGAAGAAGGCCGCCGGCCAGAACGCGAACGTCATCGTCACCGAGGTCGAGCCCCGCCGCGCGCTCGAGGCCCACATGGAGGGCTACGAGGTCATGCCGATGACCGAGGCCGCCGAGAAGGGCGACGTGTTCCTGACGACGACCGGAAACCGCGACGTCGTCGTCCGCGAGCACTTCGAGAAGATGGACGACGGGGTCCTGCTCGCGAACGCGGGCCACTTCGACATCGAGATCGACCTCGAGGCGCTGGACGACCTCGCGGTCGACCGCTACGAGGCCCGCGACGGCGTCGAGGCCTACGAGATGGCCGACGGCCGACGGCTGAACGTCGTCGCCGAGGGACGACTCGTCAACCTCGCCGCGCCCGTCTCGCTGGGCCACCCCGTCGAAGTGATGGACCAGAGCTTCGGCGTCCAGGCGGTCTGCGTGCGCGAGATGCTCGAGAACAGCGACGCCTACGACGCGGGCGTCCACGAGGTGCCCGACGAGCTGGACCGAGAGATCGCCGAGATCAAACTCGAGGCGGAAGGCGTCGAGTTCGACGCGCTGACCGACACTCAGCGCGAGTACATGGATAGCTGGGACCACGGGACGTAAGTTCCTCTCCCACTCCAGTAGCGGTCTTTCGAACCGATCCTCTCGAGGCGATACGGAGAAAACCTTCTAACAGTTGTAGTTGGTTTCCCTTCCCGTGGGAACTAGCTGCGGTATATAGGTGAGTGTCCGTCCTACGTATAGCTGTAAGAGGAGACCGATCATGACTACAACAATCAACCGACTCGAAAGCCGCCTCGGAGGCGTATCGGTAGACGGACGACCCCACCAGCTGAGCGTCTGGGCGATCTTCGGCCTCCGGCTCGTCATGGGGTGGGTGATGCTCTCGGCGGGCTTCGGGAAACTCACCGAGGGATTCAGCGCCTACGGCTACCTGGCGAACGTCGATCCGGCGAGCCCGGCCAGCGGGCTCTACGGCACGATGGCCGAGAGCGCGGCGCTGATGGGAGCCATCGACGTGATCGTTCCCGTGACGCAGGTCCTGATCGGACTCGCGCTCCTCGCCGGGGTGTTCGTCCGGCTGGCCGCCCTGGGCGCCGCGACCCAGATGGTGTTGTTCTACTTCGGCAGCTGGGACGTCGCCGGCGGCCTGGTCAACAGCCAGTTCGTCTACGCCGTGGTCTTCCTCGCGCTGGGCGCGCTCGCCGCGGGACGGATCCTCGGCGTCGACCGCTACCTCGAGGATCGCCCGATCGTCGAACGGTACCCGAAACTCCGGTACCTGCTCGGCTGATCGATGATCGCGTCCCGCTACCGCTCTTTTCGTCTTCGTTTCACTTGAAAGAGGAACGCCCAAGGGTTTCCTGTTCGTACGTCGAGACATGGCAACAGTAGACCGGGCGGGCGGCCAGGTTCGATCGCTACTCATCGCCGTCTTCCTCTCGGTCGCCGGGATCGTCGCGTCGCAGTTCACGACGCTGCCGGCGTTTCTGCTCGATCCGACGCTGATCCAGTCTCCGGCCGACGCCTCCAACGCGTCGACGTTCGTCTTGCTCACGCTGAACTTCGTCGGGTTCTTCCTCGTCGGCGGGGCCTACCTCTGGTGGACCGACCGGGGCTGGGACTGGCTCGACCTGCGCGTGCCGAGCAAACGCGGGTGGCTCTACGTGCTCGCGGGCGTCGTCGGGAGCATCGCGTTTATCGTGCTCGTCAACGCCGTCGCGACCCTGCTCGAGCTCCCCTCCTCCCAGAACCAGGTCATGAATCTAATCGGCGACGATCCGAACATGGTGTTGCTCATGATCGTGATCGTCTTCCTCTTCAACGCGCCCGCCGAGGAGTTCCTGTATCGAAACGTCGTCCAGAAGCGCCTGTACGCCGCCTTCTCCCGAACCGGAGCGGTCGTCGCCACGAGCCTCATCTTCGCGCTGATCCACATCCCCTCGTACGCGTTGGCGGCCGACGGGAGCTTCGCGCCGCCGGGCGCGATCGCCGTTTCCCTCGCCGCCGTCTTCGGCGGATCAATCATCTTCGGGACCCTCTACGCGAAGACCGACAACCTCCTCGTTCCGATCGCGGCCCACGCCACGTACAACGCCGTCCAGTTCGCCGCGCTCTATCTCGTGCTCCGCTTCGCGCCCGAGGAACTCGAGGCCGCGACGGCCGTCGCGGTCGACGCCCTGACGCTTCTTCCGTAGCGGTCCGCCCCGTTTATTACCGCCCGCCGGCGACTCACCGGTATGTCCCACGCGAAGGGCGACCGCCGCGAACGAGAGCTCGTCAACGCGCTCGACGAGGCCGGATTCGCGGTCATGCGCGCGCCCGCAAGCGGTGCGGCGACCGACCGCGAACTCCCCGACGTGCTCGCCGGCGACGGCGACACCTTCTACGCGATCGAAGCGAAATCGAGTGCGGGCGACCCGATCTACCTCTCCGGCGAGGAGGTCGAGGCCCTGACCTACTTCGCCCGGAACTTCGGCGCGAAACCCCGGATCGGCGTCCGCTTCGACCGCGAGGACTGGTACTTCTTTCACCCCGCCGACCTCCACGTCACCGACGGCGGGAACTACCGCGTCAAGAAAGAAACCGCACTCGCCGACGGCACCGACTTCCCCGAGTTCGTCGGCGACACGGAGAAGGTCACGCTCGCGGAGGTCGGCGACGACGGCCCCGACGAGGACGTCGTCCGCGTGCTCAACGCCGTCGAACAGGGCGTGATGGACGTCGAGGAGGCGGCGGAGCTGCTCGAGTGAGTCACTCGCCGTCGACGGTCGCCGACCTCGAGAGCTCGCCGGGATCGGCCGCCGCGTGCCGGACGATCGGGTCGAACGCCTCGAGCGCGAACCGGTCTCCGTCCGTTATCCCGCGCGCGTCGGGTGTCTCGAGTTCGTTCGCGACGAACCGCCGGGCGACGAGCGCCAGCCGCCCGTCCCCGGCCTCGAGTTCGGCCCGGGCCTCCTCGAGCAACAGCGCCGCGGTGAAGACGTCGAACACGTAGTGGGCGAGTCGCTTGGCCGACAGCTGGGCGTACTCGCCGTCCGCGCCGGCGAGCGTCGACAGCGCCGCCAGCAGGTCGCGGTACTCCTCCTCGACGGTCTCCACGGAGTCGGCCAGCGCCGGGTGTGAGGCCGCTTCGAGGCGGTTTTCGATCGCCTCTCGAAGCGGTTCGTGGGCGTCCTCGCGCTCGAGGGCCCGCAACACGTCCAGCGAGAGGACGTTCTCGGTCCCCTCCCAGATGGGCAACACCTGCGCGTCCCGGAGCATGCGGTTGGTCACGTAGTCGTCCACGTAGCCGTCGCCGCCGCGGATCTCCATCCCGTAGGAGGCGGTGTCGACGGCCATCCGGGCGGTGCGCAGTTTCGCGATCGGGATCAGTAGCCGCAGCAGGCGGTAGGCGTCGTCGGCCTCTTCGCCCGTTCTGGCCGCGCGCTCCCGCTCCGAGAGCAGCCGCGCGGCCTCGAAGGTAAACGCCGTCGCGGCCTCGTGGGCGACGGTCATATCGACCAGGTCCGCCCGCATCAGGGGGTAGCGATCGATCGGCTGGCCGAACGCCTCCCGGTTCGCGGCGTGGATCTTGCTCTCGAGCAGCACCCGCCCGACGATCCCGCAGGACGCGGCGGCGTTCGACAGTCGCTCGAGGTTGAGCATCTCGGCCATCTGCCGAAACCCTGCTTCTTCCTCGCCGACGAGGATCGCCTTCGCACCCGTAAATTCGACCTCGCCCGTCGGTACCGAGGTCGTGCCGAGCTTGTCCTTCAGCCGACGGTATAGCTGATCGTTGACCTCGTCGGAATCGAGGGGACCGTCCTCGAGCAGGTCGCCCTTCGTTACGGGGCCCGCTCTCGGGCTGTTCCCGCTCGCATCGTCCGGGGTGCGTTGGGTCTCGCGGTCGGGATCGGCGTGGGGTACCAGAAACATCGACAGCCCCGCGGTCCCGTCGGGGGCGTCCTCGGTTCGGGCGAGCGCCAGCGTCCCTTCGGCGTCGACGTTCGAGCAGAACCACTTCTCGCCGTACAGCCGCCAGCGGTCGGCCTCGGCGTCATACTCGGCGCGGGTCTCGTTGGCGCCGACGTCGCTGCCGCCTTGCTTCTCGGTGAGGAACATCGCGCCCTCGATCAGGTCGTCGTACTCCCGGCTCGTTAGCGCCTCGTAGTAGGGCTCGAGCTCGCCGCCGCCGAACTTCTCGAGGACGAGGGCCGCGCCCGCGGTCATCGCGACCGGACAGTCGAACCCGGGGTCGGCGTAACACAGCAGGTACTGCATCGCGAGGTTGTGCGACAGCGGCATCGGCTCATCGCGGCCGGGCGGGGCCTCGAAGGCGTCGGCGACGATCCCCGCCTCGTAGGCCAGCCGTTCGTTCTCGAACTGCTCGGCCGGATATCGCACGAAATTCCGGACGTCGCCGCGTTTGTCGTAGGGCTCGAGTTCGGGTCCGTGGTCGTCGACGTAGTCGGCGTTGTCCGCGATCGCGTGTCCGACCGTCTTGCCGAACGCCTCGAGGCGGGCCTCGGCCCACTCGTACTCGGCATCGCCGTAGACGCGGCGGACCTCGCGGCGCAGCGCTCGATCCAGGGTCCAGTAGTTACAGTGCCGTCCCTCCTCGTAGCGCCTGTAGTCGATCCCGTCGTCCATACCCTGTCACTCGGTGGCAGTGACCAAAAAACGAAAGCTATCCAACTCGTTACCCGTTGCCGGGCGTTGCTACGCCGCCGTGGTACGTCCCGGAACCCGCTTCTCGAGTCGGGTCCGCGGGAAGACGTAGACCCGCAGGGAGTCGGGGACGACGCCGTTGGGCGCGACCGTCGCGTGCGGATACACCGCCCCGACCACCGGGACGTCGGGTTCGTAGCGTTCGTTCGTCGCGTACTCGGCGACGGACTCGCCCGTGGCCTCGATCCGGACGGCGTCGGCCCGCAGGTCGGAGACGTCGACGACGGTGAGTCGGTCGCCGGTCTCGCGGTCGACGACGGCGTCGCCCGGGTAAAGCGCGTGGCGGTCGCAGTAGATCGGGCCGGCCGCGTCCTCGTCGACGAACACCCGCTCGCCGCAGTCGTGACACTCGACGGCTCGTTTTCCGGGCGGCGGCGTCTGACCCTCGTTGATCTCGATGGCGACGCGACGAATATGCTTGCACCTGACCCCGCGGAAGACGTGGTCAGGACAGGTACAGCGCCCGCCCTCGAGGTCGACGAGGTAGGTGTGGTCGCTGGCGGACTCGACCTCGTAGAGCCCGTCGCCCAGCGCCAGCACCGACATCGGTTCGATGCGGGCGCGGCGCGAGCGCTCGGCGAGGGAGTCGTCGGACGGTACCGGAAGCTGTGTCTTCGGTGACGCTTTTGTTTTCATGGGTTGCGTCGAAGCACTGAATCGCCGGCTAACGGCCGGCTCCGTACTCGGCTGGCTGTTCGACGATCCTAGGATCTCGGTCGAAATAACGCGCCTGCTTGCACCAGCCTGCTCGAGATTTATATGATAACCGTGATTTCGACGGGCTCGCGGGCGCTGTCGACGGGTTGCGTTCGCGGCTCGAGCGCGCGGCCGAACTCCGAGCGGCGCTTCGAAGCGCTTTTGGCTCGGCCGCCGGAACTCGTGGCTAATGCTCGAGCGCGAGCGGATCATCGAAATCGTCGTGGCCGCCTCGGCCGTCTTCCTGATGCTCGGTACCATGATCGCCATCGGTTCCGAGTACGGGGGGCCCGAAAGCGCCCTCTCCGCGACGGGGGGCGAGATGCTCGTCGGCGCGATCGTCGGCTTCATCGTCCTGCTGACCGCGGCCGGGATCGGCCTGGCCTACCTGCTGAACGACCCGGGCGACGGGCTCGAGGACGACGCCGACGCACAGAACGCGGTCTAGCCCGGCGGCGCTTCGTTTCGCCCCTCGGCGTCGGTTCGGCGGCTCAGTCCCCGGCAGCCGGCTCGCCCGATTCCTCGCGCCAGTCCTCGAGGTCATCCTCGTCGGTTTGCTCGATCCGTTTCTCGTAGTACGCCATCGGGTGGGGAATGCGCTCGCAGAGGTCGTCCTTGTTCACGCAGTCGCCGTAGGACTGCATCGTCGCACACGAGGGCGGGGAGTACTCCGTCGGCGACGTTTCGCCGCCGATGTGGTCGGTCTGGTACCGAGTCATTTCCTCGCCGAACGATGAGTTCACCCGGTAGAGCTCGACGATCTCGTCGGTCGACATCCCGATGCTCGTCAGGAAGGCGGTGATCGCGAAGCGGGAGTGGTGTGGGAGGTGTTCGCCCTTCTGGATGTCGTCGAGCAGCGCCTTCATACACGGCGGGAACAGGTCGGGGACGACGGTGTCGATCTCGCGGGTCAACTCGAGGTCGGCAAGCACCTCGCGGATCTCGGCGGCCTCGTCCTCGAGGCCCGTCGCGATGGCGTCGGGCACCGCGAAGGGAAGTCCCTCCTCAATCCGTTCGCGGATCGCCTCCCGGAGCAGCGCGTGCAGTTCGTCGTCCTCGATCGGCACCTCGCCGCCGGAGAGCGCGCGGTTGACCAGGCGCCACCGGTCGTCCCGGAGCCCGGCCGCCAGCGGCAGGTAGCGTCCGACGCCGATCCGGTAGCCGCCGTCCGTCGAGCGAACGTCGTCCTCGAGGTCGAACTCGGCGAGCAGGTCCTCGAGCTCCAGCCCGCTCGAGCTGACGCTTTTGAGCTCGACGGTGTCCTCGAAGTCAACCGTGAACCGCTCGTAGGCGGCCTCGGCCTCGGCCCGGGCGTACTTGCGAACGAGGATCCCCTCGTCGACGAGCGAGACGAGCACGCGGGCGACGGGGTAGGAGAGCAGTTCGGTGCGGGGGTCGCGGCGGGCGTCGCCGATCTCGCCGTCCTCGAGCGCGGTAACCACGCGTTGGGTGGCTCGCTCGACGACCGCCCCGTCCTGTTCGACAATTGTCGCCAGATCGACGGCTTCGGTCGCCACGGCCTCGCGGGCGGCCTCGAGAAACGGGTACCGGGCGTGCAGTCGCTCCATCGGTAACGTAGTGTTACTCGGGGAGGTTAAGCGCCCTGATTGCGCGGCCGCTCCGGACCGTCGAACCAAAGCGCAGTTACTGGCGGTAAGACGACGCTACCGGTACCGGGAGCCGGCTCTGCCTCGAGGGTCGATTTCAAGGGCGTCCGCTGCGTCGGCACGGGTATGCCACGGGTCACTCGCGACGGCGTGTCGATCTACTACGAACGCGACGACGGGGAGGGAACGCCCGTCGTCTTTCTGCAGGGACTCGGCTTCGGGCGGTGGATGTGGCGCTGGCAGCGCGAGGCCGTCGCCGGCGAGTACGGCGTGATCGCCCCCGACAACCGGGGGACGGGGCGATCCGAAGCCGGGCTCCCGCCGCTGTTGCCCCGGCTCCCGCGCAAGCTCCGCGCCCCGCTGCTCTTCAAATTCGCCGGCTACTCGATCGGCGGGCTGGCCGCCGACCTCGAGGCCGTTCTCGACGACGTCGGGATCTACGACGCCCACATCGTCGGCGCGAGCATGGGCGGGATGGTCGCCCAGCGCTACGCGCTGGAGTACTCCCGCGCGAAGACGCTGACGCTTCTGTGTACCACCCACGGCGGGGTCGACGCCGTCCCGATCCCCGACGAGACCCAGGAGCATATGTTCGACGTGCCCGACGGCGCGAGCGAACGGGAGGTCGTCCGCCACCGGATGCGCCCCGCCTTCAACGAGCGGTTCACCAATCGGAACCCGCACCTGATGGACCGCATCATCGAGTGGCGACTGGAACAAGACGCCGGCGAGGCCGCCCGCGAGGCCCAGGCCGCGGCCGCCCTCGAGTTCGATGTCAGCGATCGCCTCGAACGGGTTCGGGTGCCGACGCTGGTCATGCACGGAACGAACGACAAGGTCGTTCCCGTCGCGAACGGTAAGCTACTCGGCGAGAAGATTCCGGACACGCGCCTCGAACTCGTCGAGGGCGGCTCGCACTGCTTTTTCATCGAGGACTCGGAGCGGGTCAACGAGACGCTGCTGTCGTTTCTTGCCGACCACGAGTGATCAGTCGCCGGCGACCGCGCCGGAGGTCGCCGGCGGATCCGAGACGCGGATCCGACCGTCGGTCCGGACGTCGACGTCGAAGCCGGCGTAGGAGAACCGGAGGATGTGCGCCCGGTTTCCGTCCGTCCGGCGGGCGTGTGCACACAGCGCGTCGATCGCGTCCGGATCGACGACGGCGTCCGGGGGCCCGAGCCCGAGCGGACCGACGCCGGCGGCCGCGCCGACCGCCTCGAGGACGGCCTCGCGGGCGCTGTCGCCGGCGGGATCGAACGTCGCCTCGTACCGTCGATCGCTGGGGTCGCTGGTGGAGGGCATGCGCGTTCTCCCTACGCGGAGGGGACTGGTAGGGGCGGTGCTTACCATATCGACGTTTTAAGTTCTGGGCCGAGTGAGATACCGTCACACGCGACAGAGAAGCGATCGAACGCGATCGGACGAAAACGGTGGCGTCAGTCGCTCTGGATCCGCGGCGCCAGCATGTAGGTGACCTGGCCAAGTCCCTCCGCGAACCCGAAGTAGATCTTGACGGGGAACTCCTCGCCGAGGTCGAGGGTGACCTCCGCGTCGCCGGGGATCGCCTTGTTCATGTCCTTGAGGTAGTCCAGCGAGAACAGCGAGTGGGCGGGCCCGACCTGCAGGTCGATCAGGTCCTCCTGGGTGAGCTCGAGGTGGACGTCGTCGGTGTCGCCCTCCGCGTCGACGTAGAAGAACTCCTCGCCCTCGTCGACGCCCAGGGCGATGTGATCGGAGACCATGTCGGCGGCCGTCACCGAGCGGTTGACGTCCTTCCCCTCGAGGACGACCCGTGCGGGCAGGTCCAGTTCCGGGATGTCGGGCTCCTGGCGGATCGAGTCGGGGTCGATCAGCGCCAGGGTGTACTCGAGCCCGTCGATCTGGATGTGGAGCTTGCGGGTCTCCTCGTCGAGTTCGAGCTGAATGAGCTGTCCGGAGTCGGCCATTCCGGCGATGTCCTCGAGCCGCGAGAGATCCACTCCGATCAGTCCGCCGTCGGCCTCGTAGGATTCGAACGCGGCCGCCTCGAGCGAGAGATCGACCATCCCGACGTTCGCGGGATCGACGGCCCGGATTTCGAGCCCCTCCTCCTCGAGATGGATCTTGCACTCGTCGACCAGTACGCTCACCGAATCGAGCGCGCTGGTGAGCGTTTCCGCGCTCACGATGGCCTTGAACATATGGCTCGAGGTACGGACGGTCGGCATAAAAATGCACTCTTTACGCGCGGGCGATTCAAAAGAAAGTACGCGACCGAGACCGGGTCAGTACTCCCCGCGCAGCCGGATCTCACCGTCGGTGATCTCGTCGGTCGCGTCGTTGCAAAGCGGGTACTCGCTTCGGCGACGCTGCCCCAGCCGAGTTTCGTCTTCAGTTCGCCGTCGACCCCCTCGCTCGGCTCGACGTAGGCGGTGTCGTCCTCGCCGTCGAACGAGCACCCGGGTGCACACGCAGGGAAACGCTGGTCTCCGGTGCGGACGTACCCCGCCACGATGAGCGATCGGAAAACCGACTGGGAGTTCGAGACCGTCTTCGCCGACGCGCTCGCGGCCGTTCCCGACGAGCGGTTCGACCGCGAGCGGTTCGTCCCCGGGGTCGGACCCCTCTCGGCCGACGCGATGCTCGTCGGCGAGGCGCCGGGCGAACGGGAGGTCGCCGAGGGCGAGCCGTTCGTCGGACAGGCCGGCCAGCAGCTGGATCGCGCGCTCGAGTCGATCGGGCACGACCGACGCGAGCTGTACGTCACCAACCTCGTCAAGGTGCGACCGCCGGAGAACCGCGACCCCCGCGTCGCCGAGGTCGACGCCTGGCGACCGGTGCTCGAGGCCGAACTCGAGCGCGTCGACCCGTCCGTCCTCGTCCCGATGGGGAGTTTCGCGACCGAGGAGCTGCTCGAGACCGACGGGACGATCACCGACCTGCACGGCCGACGGTTCGAGCAGGAGCGCCGAACCGTCGTGCCGGCGTTTCACCCCGCGGCAGCGCTGTACGACCGGAGCAAGGTCGAGGCGATCGAGTCCGATCTGGCGACGGCGTTCGAGTCGGCGTGACGGTTTCGTCGGTCGGGCCGTGCTGTGCAGGCACGAACGGCTTGCCGCGAAGCGTGCTACGCTCGGAGTATGTGCCCGACGTTCACCGCGGACGACATCGGCAAGTCCGTCGAGACCGCCGACGGCGAGTCGCTCGGCGTCGTCGCCGCCGTCGATCCCGAAACCGCCTACGTCGAGCCGAACGCCAGCGCGGCCGACTCCGGGGGCGAGGACGCCGTCCCGCTTGCTGACGGCTCCGTGGAGCGAGTGACCGACGAATCGGTCCGGCTCGAGGCCGGGTTTCCGGTCGAGAGCCTCGCGAAGGGGACCGAGAGCGCCGACGAGCCGAGCGGACGGGACGCGGAGTACGATCCCGGAGAGTCGGTGTCGCCGACGCGGGGTGAGCCCGACGGCGTCGGGACCGAACCCGCGAGCGACGCCGGGACGGATGCCCTCGAGCACTCGGAGCCCATGATGGAAGACGAGGGGTTCGCCGAGACCGCCGCGGACGATCCGCGTGCGGACGCGTCGGCGGAGCCGGAACCGCCGGAAGCGGACTCGTCCGCGAAAACCGAGCGAACCGACGACGAGGAACTCGAGTCGGTCGAGGAGGAGGCGAGCCGCGAACTCGAGGTCGATCCCGTCGAGCTGACCGACGGCGATCCGGAGGCCGAGCTCGAGTCCGGCGAGGACGTCGGTCGCCGGGGGAGCGGGGCCGACGTCGGCGGCGAGGTCGACGAGCCCGCGGGACCGTCGGCGTCGGATCCCGAGGCGGTCGACACGGAGTACCGGGAGGGTACCTCCGAGCGCGCCGACGACGTCGACGAGGGGGCCGACGTCGAGGACCGCGAGCCGGAAGACGGCTGATTCGCCGCGAGTATCGGTCTGCGAGCCGGCGGCCGCGACGTACGAGTCGTTCGCTCGTCGGATCGCCTACGCGTCGGCTCTGATCGTCAGGATCCCGTCGTTGACGGCCACGTCGGTCGCGTCGGCGGGGACGTCGAACTCGTACTGGTCTCCGTCGACGACGACGATCGCCGTTCCGTCGACGACGTCGAGTGTCGGCTGTCCGGACTCGAGACCGAAGTCCACGGCGACGACCTGTTCCTCGTCGTACTCGCGTTCGGTGATCGTGATCGCGTCGTCGTCTCCCGCCGCCGCTTTCAGTTCGGGTGGCGTTTCCATGGGCGGGCGTTCGCGGCCGCCACTCGTAAGTCACACGCCGGAACACGCCCTCCCCGTATCAGCAGGTCTTTCCGCTTCAGGTCCCTACTCGAGGTACGAATACGGCCGATCCGTCGCCGGCGTCGCCGACGCCGATCGGATCGGCGCGATCGAACCATGACACGGAAAGACCACTACTACAACAAGGCGAAACAGGAGGGGTACCGCAGTCGGGCGGCCTACAAGCTCAAACAGCTCGACGACCTCGAGAACGTCATCTCCGGGGGCGACACCGTCGTCGACCTGGGGGCGGCCCCCGGGGGCTGGCTCGAGGTCGCCGCCGAGCGGGTCGGCCCGCAGGGACGAGTCGTGGGCGTGGACCTCCAGCGCATCAAGGATCTGGAGGTGGGCGGTGGCACCGACCGCGTCGAGACGATCCGCGGCGACATGACCGAGCAACGAACCCGAGAGCGGGTCACCGACGCCGCGGGCGGCGCGGTCGACGTCGTTATCTCGGACATGGCGCCGAACATGTCCGGCGAGTACTCGCTCGATCAGGCCCGGTCGCTGCACCTCGCCCGGCAGGCGTTCGAGACGGCCCTCGACCTGCTCGACAGTGGCGGCAATTTCGTCGCGAAGGTGTTCGAGGGACCCGACGTCGACGCGTTCCGGGCCGACCTCGAGGACGAGTTCCAGTACGTCCGGGCGACGGCGCCTAACGCTTCCCGGGAGTCGTCCTCGGAGCTGTACCTCGTCGCCAAGGGGCGGCTCACCACCGCCCTTCGGCCCGGCGACGAACTCGAGGTTGAGATCGTCGACGTCGGCAGCGAGGGCGACGGCATCGCGTCGATCGACGGCTACCGACTGTTCGTCTCCGGTGCCGAGGAGGGCGAAACCGTCGCGGTTCGCGTCGACGACGTCAAGCCCAACTTCGGGTTCGCCGAGCGGATCGACCGGGACTGAGGCCCCACCTCACTCGCGCTCGTAGCTGATCCGGACCGTCGTCACCGACTCCTCGCCCGTGGCGACGTACAGCTCCTCGAGCTCGTCGAACACTTTGGGCGGTAGCTCCGTCGTCTCGTCGGCCACGGCGAGTTCGTCGTAGAGATGGGCCGTCGCCTCGTGGAGCGCGCGCTGGACCGTCTCCGTCGCGGGGAGTTCGACCGTCTCCGTCGGCGGCTCGAGTTCCCGCTCGGTCGTTGGTGTCGTCATGGCACAGGGTACACCGTCGAACCCCCATAAGCAATCTGGTTCTGGGGATCGGTAATTACGACTCCCGTCGTTCGTCGCTCTCGAGTCGGTCGTGGCGGTCGTCGATCTCGTCCAGGATGTCGAGGGTCTTGCGAACCGAGGCGCGGATCGCGTCGCTGCGGTTGACGAACTTTCCGTCGTCGCCGACGTGACCGTCGAGGTCGTCGAGCAACTCCTGTGGGATTTCGACGCTGATCTTGGGCATGGGTGCCCGTTCGCAGGCAACTCCCTTAAGCCGTCGGCGATCCGTCCGGCTACTCGCCGGTTGGGGACGGCTCGGGGTCGGGCTCGGCCGTCCCGCCCCCGCCGCCTCCGAAGAGGCGACCCCCGCCGGTGAGGACGTACAGCACGATGAGCCCGAGCACGTAGGTTAGCGCGATCGGGATCGCGAGCAGCAGCATCGTCAGGATCCCCTTCGGACTGAACAGGGCCGCCGCGGTGAAGATCCCGACGACGACGGGCCGCCACCGCTCGAGCATCGTCCGGTAGCTGATGATGCCGCCGACGTGGAACAGCGCCATCGTGACGACGATGTTGAACAGGAAGCCGACGCCCAGCGTCGTGTAGATCACGAGCCACGAGAAGCTGTTGATCCGATAGGAGATCTCCATCCCGTTGGTTACGGCGTCGGTGATCAGGTACGAGATCACCGCCGGCGCGATCCAGTAAAATCCGAGGAACAGTCCGATGGCGAACCCGGCGATGATCGCGACGCCCCAGACGAGGAACACTCGGGCATCGCCGCGGACGAGACCGCGTTCCCTGGCTGCCGGCCAGCCCCAGTACATGATCAGCGGGAGGACGGCGATGATCGCCAGGATCGTGCTGACCTTCACCATGAAGATCAGCACCTCGACGGGGTGGAGGGCGATGACGAGTCCCGCCTGATTCAGGATGTCGACCATCTCGACGGTCGTGTCCGCGGCCGCGATTTCGGCCTCGGTCATGTCCGTGACCTCCGCGAGGGCGCCGTCGGGAACGCGCTCGACGAACTGGGTGAGGATGACGCCGAACCCGCCCTGGTAGAGCGCAACGAACGCTCCGCCGAGCACGAGCATGAACACGCCGACGATGTAGAACATCTTCGAGGTGAGGCTGTTGACGATGAACGCGAGGTCGTAGGCGTAGCCGCCGATGTCGTCCTCGGTCGTCTCCTCCTCGGTGAAGGCGTCGAGCATCCCGGCGGCTGTACTCGAGAACAGGCCGCCGTCGTCCTCTTCGTCGGCGGCCGCGCCGTCGGCGGCTCCGCCGCCGCTTGCACCGAGGTTCGCGTCCGCGCCCGGGCCGTCCTCGGACCGCTGTTGTCGTTTCTGGAGGCCGTCGTACCGGTCGAGGATGGCCTGTGCCTTCTCCCGGTCGTCGTCGTACATCGCCTTCCGGGAGTGATCGAGGGCCTCCTCCTCCTCCATTGCGAGGAAGACCGTCGCGGGCACCTCCTCGATGTCCTCGGCCTCGAGGGTCTCGAAGTCGACGTCGTCGGCGGATTCGGCGGACCGAATGTCATCCTCTCGAGGGTAGACGGGAGACTGCAGGACCTTGATCGTGTACCCCACCAGGACGAGTCCGCCGACGGCTGCGGCGGTGATCGCGCCGATGGCGACGAGACCGAGCGCGCCGTGATCCGCGTACAGCTCCCAGAAACCGAGCGTCCCGCCCTCGGGCCGGAGCCACGCGGGGAGGTTCGGGTACACCTCCCGGTTGACGAACGCGAACCCGCCCTGGGAGACGAAGACGATCGCCCCGATGCCAGCGAGCGCAACGAGCCCGAGGAACTGGACGAACCGCCGCTTCATCAGCCCGGTTCCGGTGTCGAGTTCGGCCGCACCGCGGCGCCGGACGTTGGTGACGACCTTCGCCAGACCGAGGCTGAAGACGTACAGCGCGAACAGCGGCACCGCCCACATGATCAGCGTGAACGGATCCGGCGGGGAGAACATCGCGCCGAAAACCGTGATCGCGACCGTCGCGTGGCGCCACTTGTTGCGGAACGTCTCGTAGGGGACGATCTCCGTGTAGGAGAGTATCCCCATGAACAGCGGCATCTGGGCCGCGAGACCGAAGGAAAGCGTCAGCAGGGCGATGAACTCGGTAAACTCGGTGATGCCCCAGCTGGGGGTGACCCCGGCGTCGAACGCCACGGCGCCGAGGAACTCGAACGCGAACGGAAAGAAGATCGCGTACGCGTAGAAGACCCCGACGAAAAACAGGACGAACGAGGTCGCCGCGAAGCCGGCCAGGTGAACCTTCGTGATCGGCACCGTCGAGCGGTACCCGCGTTCGCGCAGCTTCTGTCGGGAGAAGTACAGCAGGGCGGGGATCGAGACGACGATTCCGACCAACACGCCGATCTTCGCCTGCAGGAGGATGACCTCGAACGGGGTCCGGGTGATGATGTTGGTCGCGTCGGCGACGACCTGGTTCATTTCCGAGGTCGCCGTCTGCTTGAGGAAGTCCCAGATCCAGATCCGGAGCGCGTAGAAGGACCCGAGGAACCCGACGACGAAGACGATGAACACCTTCTGGAGGTGCGTTTGCAGGCTCGAGAGCATCGCGCCGAGCGTCTCCCGGCCGCTGTTGATTGCTCGGGCCGTGTCCTCGTCGACGGCAGAACTCATTTGCTGGTGGATCGTAACCGACATCCGGTTATCAACCTTTCGTGTACGAAACGGCCGTTTCGGGAACCGACGGCGGCTCCCCGGCCGGTTCCGGTGGCCGTAAGAAAAGGCCTATAACTGACGGGCTATCTATATCTCGATAGATGTCGGACGAGTCGGCCACCGATGGGGACGTCGACCCCCCCGAAGAGCCGCGGGACGGTTCCGCGGCGGGGAACCCGAGCGACGTCGACGGACCGGTCGACGACGAACCCGAACTCGAGACCGACGGCGAGGGGATCGTCGGCGACCGTCAGGAGGACTCGGAACCGGACTACCCCGATCCGGACGACGAAGTCGGCGGGATCTCGACCCCGCCGGACGACGAGGAGATGCCCCTGGCCGACCACATCGAGGAGATGGTGCTCCGGCTCGCGGTCGTGTTCCTCGTCGGGGCGGCCGGGACCGCGATCGGGCTGCTGTGGGCCTCCCAGGCGATCGATCACGTCTGGCACAACGTCTTTCCCTCGCAGTTCGAGCAGGTGCCGCCGCCGCATATCTACCACCCGCTCGAGCTGTGGCTGACCCGGATCAAGCTCTCGGCGCTGCTGGGCGTCATGGTCGCACTGCCGATGTTCGTCTACCAGTGTTACCTGTTCATGAAACCGGGGCTGTACCCCCACGAGCGAAAGTACTACCTCGCGGCGGTGCCGACGAGCGTCGTCCTCGGCGGGATCGGCATGGTCTTTTCGTACCTGCTCGTCCTGCCGATCCTCTTCCAGTACTTCACCTTCTACGCCGAGGGAAGCGCGGACATCGCCTACGCGCTCGGGGACACGTTCGACCTGATCATCACCCTGACGGGCTTTCTCGCGATCGTCTTCCAGATTCCGCTGTTTATCATGCTTGCGATCATGATGGGCGTGACGACCCGGAAGTGGCTCGCGAACAAGCGCCTGTACTTCTGGGCCGGGTTCGCGGGGCTGTCGTTCATGTTCACGATGGATCCGACGGGGATGGCCCCCATCATCGTCGCGATCACCATGATCGCCCTGTTCGAGGGGACGCTGTTGTTGCTGAAGTGGACCGACAGGTGACGCGGCTCGACCGAATCGGCGACGCTCTCCTCCCCTGATCGTGTTTCGACTCGAGGTCCTCGACCGTCGGTTCCGCCTCGAAATCGAGCGCTCGAGCGTCCGCTCGGTTCGGATATATTCCCTTATACAGATTAGAGCTGATTGGAGATCCGACGCTCGGCGTCCAAATCCGTAGATAGGTGGTTGTTTGTAAACGATTACAGTTATACAAGTACCGATCGTGTGGGTAAAACGTGACTCGAGCCATGTTCGGAGAGAAAAAGCCCGAATTCGGATCCGATCGTCATATTGAGGTGACCGACGATGGCGCATAAGAAGGAAGCCCAAAAGGAGGGCTGTTACGGCGACGAGGTTCGCGAGCACGTCCTCGGGTTCGCCGAGAACGGCGGCTACGAGGCGATTCCGGAGGACGAACGCGAGGAGTGGTTCACCCGGTTCAAGTTCTGGGGACTGTTCCACCAGCGCGACGGTCAGGAGTCGTACTTCATGATGCGGCTGACCAACGCCGGCGGCGTCCTCGAGCCCGGCCAGCTGCGGACGATCGCCGAGGTCGCCCGCGACTACGCGACGGGACCCGTCGAGAACCCCGAGTTCGGCAACGGCTGGCTGGACCTGACGACCCGGCAGTCGATCCAGCTCCACTGGCTCAGACTCGAGGACGTCCCCGAGATCTGGGAGAAACTCGAGTCGGTCGGCGTCTCCTCCCGGTCGGCGGGCGGGGACACGATGCGCAACATCTCCGGGTCGGCACTCCGTGGCAAGGTCGAAGAGTACGTCGACTCGGGGCCGCTGCTCGAGCGGTTCCAAGAGGAACTCCGCGGGGACGACGCGCTCGCGAACATGCCCCGAAAATTCAACATCAGCGTGACGGGCTCGAAGTCGGGCTGTGCCCAGGACGCGCTTAACGACGTGGGTTTCGAGCCGGCACGCAAGGAGATCGACGGAGAACTCGTCAGGGGGTTCAACGTCCGCGTCGGCGGCGGTCTCGGCGGTCGCCAGCCCCGCGCCGCGAGCCCGCTCGACGTCTTCGTCCGCCCCGAGAACGCCTCCGAGGTCGGCCGCGGGTTCGTCGAGCTCTACCACGACCACGGCGACCGCCAGAACCGATCGAAGAACCGCACGCGCTTTTTCGTCGAGGACTGGGGCGAGGAGCGGATCCGCGAGACGCTCCAGGCGGAGTACGTCGAGTTCGAGCTCGAGACCGCGGGCGAGAGCTTCCGCGAGGAGTACACCTACAACGCCGGCAAACCCGCCGAGGCGGGCAAACGCGATCACGTCGGCGTTCACGACCAGAAGGGCGAGGGCATGCATTACGTCGGGCTAACGGTCCCGGTCGGCCGTCTGCCCGCCGAGGACGCCCTCGAACTCGCCGACCTCGCCGACGAGTACGGCTCGGGCGAACTGCGGCTCACGCGCCGGCAGAACCCCGTGATCGTCGACGTCCACGCGGACGCCCTCGAGGCGCTGCTCGGCGAGGAGCTGCTCTCCGAGTACCGCCCCGAGCCCAGCCCGTTCGAGCGCGGCGCGATGGCCTGTACCGGGACGGAGTTCTGTTCGATCGCGCTGACCGAGACGAAAGCCCGGATGGCCCGCACGCTGCGCTGGCTCAACAAGAACGTCGACCTTCCCGACGACGTCGGCACGATCAAGCTACACTACTCGGGCTGTACGGCCGACTGCGGGCAGGCGATGACCGCCGACATCGGCCTGCAGGGGATGCGCGCCCGCAAGGACGGCGAGATGGTCGAGGCGTTCGACATCGGCGTCGGCGGCGGGGTCGGCGAGGATCCCTCCTTCGTCGAGTGGATCCAGCAGCGGGTTCCCGCCGACGAGGCGCCCGGGGCGATCAAAAACCTGCTCGAGGCCTTCGCCGCCCACCGCGAGGCGGGACAGACGTTCCGCCAGTGGGTCGAGGCGACCGGAACCGAGGCGCTGATCGAGTTCTGTGAACCCGAGGAAACCGACTTCGAGGCGCCGTACATGACCGACGCCAAGCAGTCCTGGTACCCGTTCGCGGAGACGGAGTCGCTGGCGGAGGCGACCGCGAAGAGCTCGCTGGTTCCCTCCGACGACTGAGCCGTTTTCGTTCGTTTCGTTCTCCCTACCGGTGGTCCGCCGTTCGTCGGCGCGCGTACTCGAGGGCGTCCTCGAGGGTTCCGGGCCCGTCGTAGCGCGCGGAAAACAGCTTCATGAACTCGCGGGCGATCCGATCGCACCGTTCGAACGTCAGCACGGTTCTGACGGGTTTCGTCTCGGAGAGCTCCAGTCCCGGGTAGCTCGTGACCGTGAGCGCGTAGCCGGGGTGAGAGTCGCCCTCGAGGGCGGCCGGAGCGACCTTCACCCGCAGGTCGTCGGACTCGTGACGGTAGGCGAGGTAGCGCAGCTCCCGATCGCTGTCGGCCGCGCTGTAGGTTCGGTCAGTTTCGATCCTCCAGGGGGACGGGGCGTCCTCGTCGTCCATCGGTCATCGATACCCTTCGGACGGCTACGTTCGCATCGACTTGCGCAATATTTCCGAAACATTCCGCAGAAACTCCTTCGTGGTCGCATTTCGGATCTCGAATCCCGTTAAATACTGGGCGCTCGACTACTTATACCTGGAATAACTGGACGATAAACGAATGGGTTCCGCCGAAGGGAACGCGAAACGACGCGCACGTGCCGACGCGATCAGGTCGACTCCGCTGCGAAGACGTCCTCGACGACCGCGTCGTCCTCGGGATCGCGCTCGGTTTCGCCTTCGGGACTGACGCTTCCGGTTCGGTAGCCGTGTAGATCAAGCGTGACGTGGTCGAAGCCGATCTCCGAGAGCTCCTCGCGGACGGTCTCGACGAACTCGAGTTCGAGCGCGCGCTCGAGTTCGTCGGGCGAGACCTCGATGCGGGCCAGGCCGTCGTGGTCGCGCACGCGGAACTGGTCGAACCCCCACTGCCGGAGCAGCGCCTCCGCTCGCTCGACCCTCGTCAGGCGGTCCTCGGTGACCTCGAGCCCGGTCGGAATCCGCGAGGACAGACAGGCCATCGACGGCTTGTCGGCCACCGAGAGGCCGTAGTGTTCGGCGATCTCGCGGACCGCTTCCTTGTCGACGTCGTGAGCCAGCAGCGGGGAGTGGACCTCGAGTTCCTCGACGGCCTGCAGTCCCGGTCGGTGGCCCGCGCCCGGATCGTCCGCGTTGGTTCCGTCACAGACCGTCCCGATCCCGAGCTCGCGGGCGGTCTCGAGCATCTCGCCCAGCCGCATCGTTCGACAGTGGTAGCACCGATCGTCGTCGTTCTCGACGAACGCGTCGCTCTCGAGCTCGGAGAACTCGACGATCTCGTGGCGGATGCCGATCTCGTCGGCGACCCGCCGCGCGTCCTCGAGTTCGGCCGCCGGCAGCGTCTCGCTTTTGGCGGTGCAGGCGACCGCGTCCTCGCCGAGGGCGTCCTCGGCGATGGCGGCCACCACGCTCGAGTCGACCCCGCCGGAGAAGGCGATCAACACGCCGTCGCGATCCTCGAGGTCCGCGCGCGCGTCCTCGAGTTTCGCCTCGACCGTTGTCATGGCCCCTCGTTCGAACCGGACGGGCAAAAGCGCGTTGTCGTTCGGACGATCCGGCGCGTCGGTTCCCCGCGGCTCCGAGCGCGCTCGCGGACTCCGAACGAGGTGGAACGCTTCGGCGTTCCACCTCGGTGTCGGCCGTCCACTGCACGCCCGGCTGTTAAGTTCGTGTTCGCGGTAGGTGCCACGAGAACACCATGATCGTCTCCGAACGCATTCGACGACTGCGGTCGAAAACGGGTTCCTCGGACGTCACCGGTGCGACGGCCGAGCAGTCCCGAACCGAGCACGCCGCGCGCGCGGCGGTCCGGGGGGTCCAGGCGGGATTCGTCGCGACGCTGATCATGACGGCCTTCCGGCTGCCGATCCTGCGCTCCCTGCCGCCGTCGGCGAACTTCTGGTCGACGTACGTCAGCGGCGACGAACCCGAGAATCACCCGATCATCGGGCTAATCCTCCATCTCGTCTACGGAATTCAGGGCGGGATGATATTCGGCGCGCTGTTCGCGCTGTTCGACGCCGATCGTTCGATCGAACCCGAACAGCGCGGTCTGGTCTGGGGATCGGTGTTCGGCATGGGACTGTCGGCCTTTGGCTCGCAGATCATGCTCAAGGAACTGCTCGACATTCGCCTCGATGCCGACGAACTCGCGCTGTTTCACGCCGCGCACCTCGTCTACGGGCTCTCGCTGGGCGCCTGGGTCGGCTCGCGCACCGAGGGCGTCGAGGACCCCGAAGACGAGTACGAGTACGACGACGGAAACTGATCGCTCGCTCCCGCGACTCCGCACCGCCGCGTTTCTCGACCGCGGCTCAGTTCGTCGCGGCTAACCGTTCGACGTCCGATTCGAGCCGACCCGCACACTCGAGGCGCAGCTCGCGGGCGTCGCTTTTGGTCACGTACTGGCGGCCGTCGATCTGGGTCGCGATCGGGTGGTAGTCGGGGACGGAAACCCCCATTCGATCGAGGTAGTTCACGACGGGGGTCGACTCGAGACCGTTCCGAATCGCCGCGCCGGCGAGGTCGAAAGCGGTATCGTAGTCGGGGAGCCGGACCCCCTCGTTCGTGACGTGGCCTGCCTCGGTCCCGTTGTCGCCGTCGTCGATCTCGACGTTCGTGTGGTGGAGCGTCTCCATCACGCCGTAGAGCTCTTCGACGAGCCCCAGCAGCTGGCTCGGGAGCGCCGCGTCCGGCGAGCGCCACTCGACGGTCGGCATCTCGTCGCGCAGCCGAACGGGCGTCCAGACGACGTCGTCCGCGGCGAAGTGCTCGGCGACCGCGTCGGCCTCGACGCCGGCCGCGAGCGCTTCGTCCTCGAACTCCTCGAAACACCGCTCGAGACGGCGGGACCACTCGCCGACGCTCTCGACGTAGTTCCAGAGCTGGCCGTGGCGCGGAAAGTCGGCGTACCCCTGCTTGCGGTAACAGTGCGCCCGCGCGCTGTTGGCGACGCGCTCACCCTGGTAGTACGGCGACGAGCTAACGAGCGCGAGCGCCGGGTCCAGTGCGATGAGCGCGTTGAGCTGGTCCGTCACGTTGCGCTGCTCGAAGTGGACGTGGGTCCCGGCGCAGTAGTTCGCGTAGTCGAAGTCCGAGCCGATAACCGCCTTCTGGATCCGTCCGCGCTCGCCGGGGCGGCGCTCGATCCCGTCGCAGTTGATCGGGGTGCCGAGCGGAACGAGCCCCTTGTCGGCCCGTCGGGCCGCGGCGAGTACCCCCCCGAGTTGCTCGACGAACGTCTCTCGGAGTTCCGCGACCGAACGACACGGCGGCGTCTTCAGCTCGAGCAGCGGTTCGACGAACTCTCGTTCCGTGTACTCGGAGACGTCCGCGAGCGATTCGGGTGCGGTTAGATCGCCGTCGTCGTCGATCACCCAGTACTCGACTTCGATACTCGTGTTCATCGTGAGTTGGAGCTACGGTAGTTCGTCGGGTCGTGGGACCGATCGGAGCGCACGAATCGACATCCTTCGTGACAGATTCGAGGGGCCCTCGCGCGGAACCTGGCGTGCCTGCACCAGCCTGCCGTATTTCGGTTCTCGTCTCGGCGACCGGGCCCTCCGTTTCCGGTTTGGGACTCGCGTATCGGTTGGTATTTCACCTCCGGACCGCTACCCCACGGCCGTGAAACTCCGACGCCCCCGTCGTCCCCGACGGTTTCGACCGGCGGACTCCGCACAGCAGGTCGTCGGCGGATTCCTGCTCGCGGGTCCGTTCGTCGTCACCGAGGAGGTCTGGGTTCTGGCGGCGAACATGAGCAACGTCCAGGCGCTCGTCACGATCGGCGTCGTGTTCGCCATCGGGTACGCGGCGCTGTACACGGCCGACACCGAACACGATCCGACGGCCGAACAGCGTGTCGGGAGCGTCGTCCCGGTCCGGTTCGTCTCGCTCATGTGCGTCTCGTTCGGCTCGGTGACGATCCTGGCGCTCCTGTTCGACGCCCCCGACACCTTCCTCGACGTCGACGGCCTGAACGCCGAGATGGCGCTGATCACGCTCAAGGCCGTAAGCGTCGGCTCGATCTTCAGCGTCGTCGGGGCGGCGACGGCCGACAGCGTCTTCTCGCAGCGGTCCGTCGACGGCGAGTGACGGCGTCGTCGTTCTCGGTCTCGCCGTTCCGCCCGTCGAGGGCTCCGAGCGCGTAACCCGTCGCACGTACAGGGTCGATACCGATTACTCGAGCCGACGTCCTCTCGAGCGTGACCGACGACGAGCGACACGAGCCCGAGAATCGATGCGACGACCGACGAGTGGAACGATCCGTAACTCGAGGACCTCGACACGGACGATCCGAGCGAGGGCGACGATCGCTTTCTCCTCTCGGCGTCGGGATTCACGTCGGAGAACGTCACCGACCTGAAGTTGCCAGTCGTCGAGCCGAGCGGTGAGCTGGACAAAAATGCCCTGCAGACGGCCAAAAGCGGCGGACACGGCGTCGGCGCGGTCGAGGACCTCGACGACGACCTGCGGACGAAGCTCGAGGTGCTGGCGAACGCTTCGAGGTGGCCGACTTCGGCAACCAGACGCTACGCCGTCGCGGTCTCGGCGTCGTCGGACCGAAACAGGTTGATGACTCCCTGTGCGGCCATTCCAACCATCACCCACTTCCAGGCGAGGACGGCGACGCCGAACAGCAGGGCCGCGCGAGCGCGGTTGCCCCGCTGGTAGGCCCGCTTCGCGTTGCCGAGCACCGACACGACCGTGAGCGACCGCGTCGCGGTCGACCCGAGGAGCCTCTTGAGTACCATATTCTCCCTTACGGCGTTGGAAGGATAACGACGGTCCCGGATCTCGCAAGGCCGTAAGTGGCCGATTCGGACTACCGTCCGGGATCTTCGACGGCGGGTAGTCCCGCCGTCAGCAGCCGCCGGAGGAGTACGACGACGCCGTTCTGTAATCCCCGGGCGAAGACCGCCTGCTCCGCCGGCTCGTCGTCCGTAGACTCCGGATAGTACGATCCGATCAGGAGCGTCCCCCGATCGACGAGCAGGATTCGACTGATCGCGACCTCTTCGTTGTTCTTCGGCCCCGTGAGCCAGTCGAGTCCCGTTTCGAACACGCGCGCCTTCGGAAGGGCCTGTTCGAGCGATCGGGTAATCGAGTCGGTCGGGCCGCCGAGGACGACCGAAATCCCGTGATCGGTCGCCGTCCGAAGGGTGTCGAACAGCGACTCGGAGAGGGCGTCTTCGTCGACGACGAGGAGTGCGATCTCCGAGTCGGCCTCGCCGATCAACTCGAAGGTCCGCGACTCGATCGCGTTCTGGCCCGTCAGCGACCATACCTCCTGAACGTGGCCCTCGTCATCGATCTCTTCTGTCTTCGTGTTCTGCAGATGGGTTTCGAGCGTGTCGATGCGGTCGTTGTAGCGCTGTCGGAGGATCTCCGTCGCCTCGTCGGTTCCGACGGCGCGATACAGTTGCGGACTCGAGTGCTGGACTTCGACCAGACCCTGGGACTCGAGGACGCGGATCGCGTCGTACACCCTCGTCCGTGGAACCTCGGAAATTTCGTGGATCTCCTTGGCCGTTCCGCTCGGCAGTTTGCTCAACGCTATAAAACAGCGTGCTTCGTACTCCTGTAGCCCGAGGTCCTGTAACAGGCTAACCGCTTCGTCCGTTGTCTTGTCCTGAGTCATGGCCCAACCACGAATTTGGATAACCGAACACCTACTGTAGAGCGTACGGATGGAAAAGAATTCAGGTTCGATGTCCTCACGGCCGCATCGACCGCTGATGGCTTTCACCCGAATAATCACACAAGCTACTTGAGTACACGCCCGAAAGGGAAGAGTGGCGAGTCCCGTCGTGGTTGGGCTAGAGCGGGACTCGCCAGTCGACTTCTCCGAAATCGACGAACAAACAGCGACGGCGGAAACCGCGACTTATCGGTCCGTCGGCGGCAACCGCGCCTGCTCGAACCAGAACCGATCGATCGCCTCGACGATCGAGACGAACTCCCCGGGATCGACGGGTTTCGTCAGGTAGGCGTTGGCGGTCGCGGTATAACACCTCGAGACATCGTCCTCGTCGGCCGAACTCGTCAGTATCAACACCGGTAGTCGCCGCAGCCGTCGATCGTTCCTGATCCGCTCGAGAACGTCACAGCCGCCGTGACCGGGCAGATTCAGGTCCAGCAACACGAGATCGGGCGGCGGAACCGCCGAATACTCGTCGGACTGGGAGAGGGCCGCCAGCGCTTCGTCTCCCGTACTGACGGCGTGGAGCTCCGTTTCGACGGTAGTCCGCGCGGTTTCGAACGCCTCCCGAGTCAACCGGACGTCGCCGGGGTTGTCGTCGACCAGAAGGACGTCGATCGGTTCGTCGACGTGTTGGTGGATGTGGGTCGCCATCGTGGTTACGAGCGGGTACAGTCGGTTTCGAACGCCGTTTATGGGTCTCGGCTGACGGCGAGTCGTGGCTGGTGCTCGGCGAGTAGTTCCAGAAGCGGTTCGATCTTCTCGAACTGCGGCCCCTTCTCGACGACGCCCGCTCCCGGACCCCAGCGAACGAACCCGCAATCGACCAGTTTCGGGAGGTGGACGTGATGCCGCTCGAGGGCAGCGATTTCCCGGCTCTCGAATCCGTCCGGCGGGGAGTCGAGGTCGAGCGGTTCGCTCAGGAGTGCAAACAGTATCCGTCGCCGCTGTTCGTTCGCTAGCGTCTCGAAGACCCTGTCGTAACTCTCGATCATTAGTGACTACGCTTGGACCCGAACGCTGTTTATCCTCCCACATTTTTACGAAGTGGCGGGTTTTGATTAACCGAGTGACGATGATCGGTCCGCCGAACCGTCCCGCGCCGGGGACGCCGACGGGATCGGAAGCCCGGACGGGACCTTTTTCTCACTTCGGTCTGATACGCCGGTCGAGAACGATGGACCTCGAGTCGATCCCGGGCGTCGGCGAGAAAACCGCCCGGTCGCTGTCGGCCCTCGACGATCCCGAGCGAGCGCTGCGAACTGGCGACGTCGCGGCGATCGCGTCGGCGCCCGGCATCTCGCAGGGCCGGGCCGCCCGCATCGCGCGCGGCGCGATCCGGTACGAACACGACGACCCCGGCGAGTTCCTCGCGACGGACCGGGCCCGGGAGGTCTACCGGAGCCTGCTCGAGTTGCTCAAGGACCGTACCGTCACCGACTACGCGGCCCAGCGACTCGAGACGCTGTATCCGAGTTCGCGGCGCTCGCGCATCGAGGAGGTCCAGGCGTTCGCCGAGGCGGCGATCGCCCGCGAGCCCGATCCCGAGGTCCTCGAGGCGCTCGAGGGCGTCGAGCCGCTCCGGCAACCCGACGACGTTCGGGTCCGCGAGCGCTGTCTGGCGACGACCGACGCGGAGCGCTACGCCGAGGCGAGGGAGGCGATCCCGGAACTCCCGGTCGAGGTCGTCGAGGACGCACAGGGGCTGGCCGAGCTCGCCCGCGGGTATGCGACGGTGATCGCGCTCGACGAGTCGTTCGCGGGGATCGCCGTCGAAGGCGACGTCCGGGTCGAGCCGGACGCCCTCGAGAACCCGGCCGAGGTCGTCCCCGAGCGGTCGCTGGCGTTTTTCGCGCGCAATCGGGATCGGATCCGGGCCGCGATCGAGGTCCACCGCGTCGTCGAGCTCGACGCGGACTGTGACCTCGCGGCGCTCGAGGACGGACTCTCCCGGCTCGCTGCGGACGGGACCGTCGCGGGCGACGCGGAGCTCGATCGACTGACGGCGGCCGCCGACGACGTCGACGCCGCGGTCGGGACGGCCGAGACCGTCGCGAACGACCACCTGCGGAAGGCGATCCGCGAGCAGGACGTCACGATCGAGGGGTCGGACCTGCTCTCGCTGGTCGAGCGCGGCGCGGGCGTCGATTCGCTGCTCTCCCGGGAACTGGCCGACGAGCACGCGGCGGCCGTCGAGGCCGCCCGCGAACACGTGATCGACGCGCTCGCGCTCGAGCCCGGCGAGGCCGAACTGGCTCGCCGGCTCTTCGCCGACGAACCGACGTTTCCGGTCGAGCGCGACGAGGACGCGGTCGCCCGTCTGCGGACCGAGCTGACCGCGGCCAAGGAGCGACGCGCGAGCCGTCTCAAACGGGAACTCGCGGCCGACCTGGCCGGCCAGCGGGAGGCAGCCCGCCGGCTCGTCCGCGACGCGCTCGAACTCGACGTCGAACTGGCCGTCGCCCGCTTTGCCGACGAGTTCGCGTGTACGATGCCGACGGTCGGCGACGACGACGTCGGGTTCGCGATCGAGGGCGGTCGATCCCCGCTGCTCGACGAACCCGTCGAGGCGATCGATCCCGTCGACTACGAGGTCTCCGGCGTCGCCCTGCTGTCGGGGGTCAACAGCGGCGGGAAGACCTCGACGCTGGATCTGGTGGCGAGTATCGTCGTGCTCGCTCACATGGGACTGCCCGTTCCCGCCGCGGACGCGCGTCTCCGGCGGTTCGACGACCTCCACTACCACGCGAAGACCCAGGGAACCCTCGACGCCGGAGCCTTCGAGTCGACGGTCAGGGAGTTCGCCGACCTGGCCCGGAGCGGCGAGGGGTCGCTCGTGTTGGTCGACGAACTCGAGAGCATCACCGAACCCGGCGCCAGCGCGAAGATCATCGCCGGAATCCTCGAGGCGCTCTCGGAGAACGGCGCGACCGCCGTGTTCGTCTCCCACCTGGCGGGCGAGATCAGGGAGACGGCCGGTTTCGACGTGACCGTCGACGGGATCCAGGCCGTCGGGCTGGTCGATGGCGAACTCGAGGTCGAGCGCTCCCCGGTGAAGGATCGGCTGGCCCGTTCGACGCCGGAGCTGATCGTCGAGAAGCTCGCGGACGAGTCCGACCACCGCCGGGAGTCGGATCTCGGCCCCGGAGATTCGTTCTACGCCCGACTGCTAGAAAAGTTCGATTAACGTACCGGTCATTATTTTGTATAGTCACCTAGAACACACTTTTTGACTGTCGGACGCTGTTAATTAGGAGATAATAAGGTGGTACCGACCCTCGCTTCGAACCGACGCGGCTAGTTCGAACCGATATCGGTTTGCTATGAACGAACACCCCCCCACCAGAACATGGAACGGAGCGCGCCGTCTCGAACCGACCGATCGGAACCGCACGACGAATCTACCGGTATGAACACGCTCTTAATCGGGATCGACGCCGGGGATCTCTCCGTCTTCGACGACCTCGACGAATCGGAGGAGATCCCGACGATCCACCGCCTCTGTTCCGAGGGAGCGAGCGCGCCGCTCGAGTCCCAGATCCCGCCGTGGACGCCCAGCGCCTGGCCGTCGATGTACACGGGCGCCAACCCGGGGAAACACGGCGCCTTCGGCTTCGTCGGCTACGACGGGTACGACTGGCACGTGACCAGCAGCGACGACGTCAACGAGCACACGGTCTGGTCGCTGCTCGATCGCCACGGCTACTCGAGCGTCGTCGTCAACGCGCCGATCACCCACCCGCCCGAGGAGTTCGACGGCGCCCTGTTACCCGGGTTCATCGGTCCGGAGAACCCGGACTGTCACCCGGACGGGCTGCTCGAGGAGGTTCGCGAGGCGATCGGCGACTACCGCGTGTACCCCTCCTACTCGCGCGACGACAGCGCGCTACCCGACTCCGAGAAGATGACGGAGTACCGGAACCTGATCCGCATGCGCGGCGCGGCGTTTCGGTACCTCGCCGAGGAGTACGACCCCGACTTCGGGTTCGTCCAGTTCCAGAAGACCGACACCGTCTTCCACGAGTTCTTCGGCGACGAGGAGAAAGTTCGCTCTGTCTACGAGACGACCGACGACGAGATCGCCGCGATCCTCGAGCGGTTCGATCCCGACCACGTCTTCGTCGCCAGCGACCACGGGATGGGCGAGTACGACGGCTACGAGTTCCGGGTCAACGAGTTCCTCAAGGACCGGGGCTACGTCGAGACGACCGCCTCCGGGAAGGGGATGCCCTCCTGGACGCCGATGCGACGCAAGCTCCGCGAGGGCGAGGAGTCCGAGACCTGGGAGCCCAGTCTCGGCGAGCGCGCCGCCGCGGCCGTCGCGGATCGGTTCGGAATCACCGCCCGAAACGTCGGCGCGGCCCTCGAGCGCGTCGGCCTGGCCGAGACCGTCAAGAAGTTCGCGCCCGACGGGGTCGCTCGAACCGCGAACGAGCAGGTCGACTTCGAGAACTCGCAGGCGTACGTTCGAGCCCGCACCGAACTCGGCGTCCGGATCAACCTCGAGGGCCGCGACCCCGAGGGCGTCGTTTCGGCGGACGACTACGAACGGCTCCGCGAGGAGCTCATCCGCGAACTCGAGACCGTCGAGACGCCGGAGGGCGAACCGGTATTCGAGACCGTCGCGCCCCGGGAGCAGTACTTCCACGGCGAGTACGCCGACGACGCGGTCGACGTCGTGACGATCCCCGCCGAGTTCGACCACGCGATCTCCGAGCAGCTCCGGGGCGAGTACTTCGCTCCGGCCGAGCCCTGGAACCACAAGCTCAACGGCGTGTTCGCCGCTGCCGGAGACGGCGTCGACGAGGACGAACCCCTCGAGCGGGCGCACCTGTTCGACGTCGCGCCGACGATCCTGGCGTCGTTCGACGTGCCCTACAGCGACCGGATGGACGGGAGCGTGATCCCGGTCGTCGACTCGGCCGGTTCGACGTCGTACCCGGCGTACGACGAGTCCGACACGAACCGGACAGAAGCCGGCGAGGAAGTGACCGAACGACTGGCCGACCTCGGCTACATGAACTGAGCGCCGTTCCGGCCGTCATCGATCGGGCGGGTCTCGAGTCCGCTTACGACGACTCGGCGGCGACGGCCCGGAACGCGTCGGTGAGCGTGACGACCGTCAGATCGCGCTCCTCGATCCACTCGAGCATCGTGCGAATTCCCTCCCCGTCGACCTCCTCCTTGAACGAGTGGGCGCCGACGATGCCGATCGCACCCTGCGTGGCGACCTCGTCGAGTTGCATCTGGATGTTTTGGGGATCGGCATACTCGATGAAATAATTACGGTTGGTATCGAACGGATCGAACGACTCGCGGTCGTTGACCATCGATCCGGGGTTGGCGTTCGCAATTCCGTCGTAGTACTCGCCGGCGATCTCGACCGTCCACTCGTCGCAGATGTCGTACGGCGCGAGCAGCGTGTCGACCTCGAACCCCCACTCCTCGAGCTGGGCCTTCGAGTCGCCGAGGAACTCGTGCATGAGCTCCTCCGGGTAGCGCTCGACGGTCTCGCCGGCGGCGAAGGACTCTCCGACGGGTTCGTCGAACTCGAGGTAGGCGCCGATCCCGTCGTGGTCGGAGTCGACGACGGTTCGCACCGCCGAGTTCTCGCCGTCGGTGACTTCGATCTCGTACCCGTGGTGGAAGCCGTGATTTCGTTCCTCCGGATAGACGTGGACGTCGTCCGGCTCGACGTCCTCGACGAGTTCGAACTGCCCCAGCGCCGTGTGTGCGGTCGTATGGGAGTTGATCTCCCAGCCGGCCTCGGCGAGCTCCTCGAGGTGTTCGACGTCCATCCAGTCCCTGCCGTCGAAATCCTCGCGCCCGACCCACTCCGTGACGACGCCCGCGCTCGCCGGCGCGTCGAACTCTCGATGGACCGGGAACGCCTGTTCGTAGTCCGTCATCGGCCCGTCGTCGTACGTGAACACGACCGCCCCGCCGTCGATATCCGGAAGCTCCTCGGACTCGGGCTCGCTCGGCGCCTCCTCGTCGGACTGCTCCTCGCCGTCGGATCGGTTCGAATCGTCGGTGCTGGGCCCGCTCTCGCCGTTTTCATCGACGCCGCCGTTCAAACTCTCGAGACAGCCCGCGGTCGCTCCGAGGGCCCCGGTGCTCAGACCGCCGAGGAGCGCCCGACGTGTCGTCTTCTCGTTCATCATGGTTCACTGATAGTTCGTCCCTCCTATTTATCCCCCGATTAACGCCAGCGCCGACCGATCGCCGCCGTCTCTCCGTCAAATTTCGCGACCTCGAGGGCACCGAGATCGTCCGCTCCCGTTCGACCACCCCTTCCGCCCGGCTGCGGGAACTTAATGCGGTTATAATAAGGACTCCCGGAACAGAGATTCGACCACTGTGGGTACTACGCAAACACCGCTAGCTTCGGCGTCGGGAGCGGGCCGACCGCGCTGGCCCCGGAGGTCCGCGTGAACCGGTCCCCTCCCGGCGGTAGTCCGTCGCTCGGTAGCGCTACGGTTGTACTTCTGCTCGCGGGAATCGTCTCGACGCCGCTCCTCTTCCGACTGCTCGGCCCGGCCGGGTTCGGCGACTACTCGTTTCTGCTGTCCCTGTTCGCACTCTACATGCTCCTCGTGCAGTCCGGAATCACCGGCGGCGTCCGCGAGTTCCTCGCGAAGAGTCGATCGATGGCCGACTGGAAGTCGTACGTGGTCGGCTACTTCCTTCGGCTAGCGGTGCTGTTCGCGCTTGCGGCCGCGGTCGTTACGATCCTCGTCTCGCGGAGCGGCTACGTCGCGGCGCTGTTCGGAGCGGAGTACACGGGCTACGTCTACGGACTGGCGCTGCTCGGCATCGCCGTCCAGCTCCAGACCTACTCGCGCGAGGCGCTCGCTGGACTCGACCTCGAGCGCGACGCCGAACGGCTCGACGTCCTCGACAAGATCACCTTCGTCGTCGTCGCGATTCCGCTCGTCGCCCTCGGGTTCGGCGTCTCCGGAGCGCTGGTCGGATACGCGGTTGCGAGTCTCGTCTGTGCCGTCGTCGGGCTCGGATTGGTTCACCGGCGCGTGTCGCTCTCGAGCGCGTTCCGGATCCCGCCCCGGCGGTTCCCCCGACGGGAGCTGCTGACGTTCGGCTCGAGGAACCTCGTCCTGCTGTTCCTGCTCGCCTCGCTCTATCACGTCGACGTGATCATGCTCCAGCGGTTCCGGGAGAGCGCGGCGGTCGGGAACTACCGGGCGGCGCTGCTCCTGGCGGAGGCTCTCTGGTTCGTCCCGATCGTCATCTGGACGGTGCACGGCCGCTCCACCGCGGAGCTGTGGTCCAGAAACCGGTTCGACGAGATCACGGCCCTGGCGTCGAAAACCACCCGTAACACCCTCCTGCTGACCGCGGTCGCGGCCGTCACCCTCGCCACGCTCGCCGACGCCGTCGTTCCGCTGTACTTCGGCCCGGACGCGACGCCGGCGATCGAACCGCTGTTGCTCCTGATTCCCGGCGCGCTCGGGTTCGCCCTGGCGCGTCCCGTCCTCGAGATCGCGACGGACGAGGGGTCGCTCCGATACCCGATCGGGGCGACCGCCTGCGCGGCGGGGCTCAACGTCGTGCTCAACGCCCTGTTGATCCCGGGGTACGGCATGCACGGTGCTGCGCTCGCGACGACGATAGGGTACGGGTCGATGTTCGTCTTCCACGTCCTCGCCGTGCGCCGGATCGGGGTCGATCCGCTCGCGGGTGCGCGACTGGGACGCGCCGCCGCGGCGACCGCGCTGGCCGCGGTACCGATCTTCGCCCTCGCGACCGTCGTCGTCAACCCCTGGCTGTCGTTGCTTCTCGTGCCGCCGTTCGGATTGTTCGTCTATCTCGTCTTCGCCGTGCTGACCGGAACGGTCGCGCCGGCCGAGCCGTTCGACGCACTCGCCGAACTTCCCGAGCCGATCGGTCCTCGAGCCGAACCGATCCGTCGGCGTCTCGAGGGGGTCAACGGCGATCTAACGGTCGTCGGGTGGTTCCAGAGCATGCTCTTTCTGGCCGGTATCACGCTGCTGGTATCGGGACTCCTCCTGGCGACGTTCGGTCCGGACACCGGCGTTCCGGTCTTCGGCTAGTCTGCCCGACCTCGCCGACCGCTCGCCGGGACCCGATCGTCGCGTTCGCCTCCCTCGCGGTAACAACGCGGCTTAGTCCGTCGATAATAAAACGCCGGGGGACCAGTATCGAACGAAATGGCACTGGTTAGCGTCATCGTTCCGACGTACAACCGAGAGGAGACGGTTTCGAGAGCGATCGACAGCGTCCTCGCCCAAACCTACGACGAGCTCGAGGTGGTCGTGGTCGACGACGGATCGACGGACGACACGCGATCGGTCCTCGAGTCCTACGACGACGATCGGGTGCGTCCGATCTACCACGAGACGAATCAGGGGGCGAACGTCGCCCGAAACACGGGGATCGAACACGCACGTGGAAAGTACGTCGCCTTCCTCGACTCCGACGACGAGTGGCGACCGGAGAAGCTCGAGGCCCAGCTCGACGTCCTCGAGAAGCGATCCGAGGAGTGGGTCGCGGCCTACTGCGGCTTCGCGTTCGAGCTCACCGGTCCGATCGATCGACTCCGCGGGCTGGCGGCCAGCGTTCTCTCCCGTGCGGACGACCGACCGCGGATGGAAGGCGGGACGGAACTAATCGGCGAAATCCTCGCCGACAACGTCCACACCGGCGCCGGATCCACGCTGATCGTCCGGACCGACGTCGCGCGGGAAGTCGGGGGGTTCGACGAAACGCTCGATCGCTTCCAGGACCCGGAATTCGTGTTGCGAATTCTCGAGGTCGGGAAGCTCGCGTACGTCGACGAACCGCTGGTCGTCCGCGAGGAGACGGGGACGCCACCGGCGGATACGATCAGACGAGCCGACGAACAGTACCTCTCCCTGTACGCCGAGGACGTCGATCGCTTCGAAGCCGAGGGGTACGCGATCCGCTCGAGTCACGATCTCGTCCTGGCGAAGAGTTACTTCAGCGAGGGCCGACTGCTTCGAGGGTGGTGGCACCTCGCCCGTGCCCGACCCGCGATTCGTCACGTGCCCGGCGTCGTCTGGTCCGCCGTCTCCGGCGTTCGCCGGCGGCCGACGCCGTTTCTCGTCGCCTGCGTCGGCCTCCTCGTCGCCGTGGTCGGAAGCTGGCTCTGGCGCCGTCCCTAGGCACGGCGAACCGAAACGCACCCTACTATTGCATAGCTGTACTGACTATACTTCATAAAACTGCTAAGTTCTGTGCGTGGAATAGCAAACTAACGGCCAGAGGACAACCGTTCAACAAGCGACGCGCCTCGAGGGAGTAATCGGCTCGCCCCTTCGTCAATACACAAAGCGAAGAGATACCGAGCGACGAAACGGCGGCCTCGACGGACGACGGTCGATTCGGAAGGTGATCAGTGACCGTTTCGGCGCATCGTCCAGAGGTCGTCGAAGTCGATGGCCTCGACTCCGTCGGTGTCGGCGATGTACTGTAGTAGCTCCTCGTAGTCGTCTACGCCCATCGTGTTCTCCAGTTCGAACTGGTGGAAGTTCAGAACCGTACACTGACGGTGTTCGGCCGCGATGTCGACGCAGGTCATCGCGGTATCGAGATCGTAGCCGATCGTTCGAGGCAGTACCATCGGATCGAACCCGTGGACGCCGGTCAGGTTCGGACTGCCCGACTGGTTGAACCCGCCTGCGTAGTAGTAGTTCGTGGCGACATCGAGGACTCGAGCGTCGAAGTTGTTGTGCGGAAAGACGAGGTAGTTTCCGCCCTCGAGTTCGGCGTTGACCGCCCAGTTCTTGTCCGTGTTCAACGTATCCTCGAGCTCCGAGTCACTGAGCTCCGTAAGCTGCGTGTGGGTTCCGTGGGCGACAATCTGATCGCCGGCTTCCTGACGCTCCTGAAGCTGATCGATCGTCATGATCCCCTCGCGCTGTCCTCGCACCCACTGACGGACGACGGACGCGACCGCGGTGACATCGTACTCGTCGTGGAGCGAAGCGGCCGGGTCGTAGAAGTCCTGGTATCCGTCGTCCCAGTTGAGGATGACGTATCCCTGATCGGGTTTCTCGTGGGTGCGCAAGTCGTCGACCCACACCTCGGCTTCGGCACCGGTGTTGTGCACGATGATACGGATCTCCTCGATCGAGTTCTGTTCGACGGGAGTCGTACTCTCGCTGAAGAACCCGGGACAGATCCGGAACCAGCCGACGTTGTCGGTGCCGTACGTTATCTCCCGAAGCGAGTAGCTCGCGTGTCCGCCGTAGATGTCCCGCAGCTGGATCTCGAGGGCGATATCGGCGGGTGTCGTCGTCCTGACCGCCAGAGACACGTCGAGGTCTTCCATATCGGTCGCCTCGTCCAGATCGGTCGCGACGGCTACGTTGCCCTCGTTTTCGGCCATGAGCCGAAGGCTCTGGTCGCCCTCGAAGGTGACGTCCTCGTCGACCTCGGCCTGCCCCTGAAGGAGCTCCCAGTCGTCGGCGCTCTCGAAATCGTCGAGCTGGTCGCCGGGCTGTCTGAACTCCTCGCGGCTGTTGTACTCGGTTTCGACGGTGAGTTCCGGCGAATCGTACTCGTCGGAGTCGCCGTTTCCGCTGCTCTCGTTGCTGCTGTTGCCGCCGTTGCCACCGCTCTCGTTGCCGCCGTTACCGTCTCCGTCATTGGAGAGAACGTCCGTGCACCCGGCCGCGGCCGCGAGGGCCGTCGCACTAGAGGCTGCGAGGAATCGTCGGCGGGTGTTCCGTCGTTTCGTCATTGGTGGCTTCGGCTAGCGACAGCAGTGGTATTATTATGGAGCCGATAGGGGGGTAGAACCTTCAGGTTGGGTCGTTTATATGGGTGTTAGTGATGGAGAATATTGTGGATAGAGGGGCTCTATCCGGACAATATCGGGTATTGTAGGTATGTTTATTGGTTACACAGGTATGGTTCACTTTGTCGCTCTCTTAGTGGAACTATAGTTAATGGTGTCTCGTCTCAAGTGCATTATAGTCCGACGCGTGCGTGACGTTCGGTCGAGTCAACTCGCAAGTAGCCCTCGACCAGAGCCCCACGCCGCGAACCGCAGCGAGATGGTCTCGAGATGAATACAGAACTCTTCGGCGTCTTTGGCGGTACAGAAGCGTTTACCCGGTTTCGGTCGATGGACGAGTTCGACGACGTCGTCGTCGGACCGTCCATAACCGTCGGGATCAGAGACTTCGGTCTCGGCACGCCCGGCTGGAGCGCAAGCTACGAAGGGGATACCGGCTGCTGTGTCATCTGGGGGGAAGTGTACGTTCCCGGTCAAGAGACGAACGCCGCTCGTTGGTTCCTCGACGCCTACGAACGCGACGGTACCGACGCGCTGGCCGAGCTCAACGGATCCTACCTCGTGGTCCTCGATACCGGAGACGAGGCTTTCGCCGCGACCGACATGGTCCGTTCCCGCGAGTGTTTCTACACCGACGAACCGGGGGTTCGCGTGTTCGGAACCGACTCCGCGACGGTCGCGGAGACGATATCCGACCCCTCGTTTTGCCGGGACGGCATTCTCGAGTTCCTCCATCTGGGCGTTACGCTCGGCGAGAAAACGAGTATCGAGCAGCTTTCCAGGCTCCCGATCGATAGCCAACTTCGGGCGTCGTCGGTGACGGAACTCGAGCGGTTCGTCTACGATACCAGCGAATTCGACTACGCGGGTACGCTCGCGGATCGGCTCGAACGGGCGATCGATCGCCGATCGATTCTCCCCGGGCGGAAGGGACTACTGCTCTCCGCGGGGTACGACTCTCGGACCTTGCTCTCTCAGCTTCCCGCGATCGAGCACTGTTATACGGTCGGCAACTCGACGGCTCAGGAGGTCATCGGTGCGAAGCGACTCGCGGCCCAGTACGGCGCCGATCACACGGCGTTCGGACCCGACGAGCGGTATCTCTACGCCGACGAATCGAAGGTTCGGTACTCTCAGGGGGTCAAGGAATCGCTGCACATCCACCACGCCGGGTACACCGACGTGATCGACGTCGACACGATCTACCACGGTCTTCTGTGCGACACCTTCTTCCGCGGTCACTTCACCGCACACGTCGACCTCGAGGTGTTCGGCAAGCGAGTCCCGTTCGAACGGCTCGACCCGGACCCCGACCCGATCGACGTCCTTCTCTCACGGTTCGGCTACACTCGGTCGGCGAGCCGGAATCTCGCAGAACGAACGGCCTTCGGCGTCGATCCCGAATCGTTCGTTAGACAGGCCGTCAGAGACGAGTTCGAAGCCGTACTCGACCGGTCCGATTCGATTCAGAACGCGATCAACTGCTGTGGAATCGCCAACCAGCCGTCGATGCCGTTCCACACCCACCTCGCCGACAACTTCTTCGCGTCGTTTCTGGCGACCGACACGGAACTGCTCGACTGGCACCTTCGCGCACCTCCGTCGAAGCGGTCCACCGATACGTTCCTCGAGGCGTGTAAGCAAATCGACCCGGAAATGCTCCGACACCGGCCGCCGGACCGACCGCACAACGTAACGCTGTTCAACGAGATGGAGCGGTTCGTCCGGCGCAAGACCCCGTTTTTCGACTCCTTCGAATCGCCCTGGCCGGATCGGAAACAGCTCTTTACCCGTTACAACTTCGATCAACGACTGTTGCCGGAGCTCGAACACGTCCACGACCTGCCCGCGAGGCACAAGCTTCGCCTTAATGACTTTCTGAGTTGGGTCGAGAGCTGGGACGGCCACGCCGACCAGCATCTATCGTGGATCGGGCGTAATTCCACTCTCGCCCGATAGTTCTTCTCGTAATAGGGGTTTTTCACACGCTGTAAAATGTTTATCCTCGGTTTGAACGCGTGAACAAACGCCCGCAACGAATTTATCACGTGCTATCGAGAGCATATTTATAGTACCAGACGTGTGTGATTGGCAATATGCGTCTGACGCCGTTTGGAAAGACCTCCTCTTCGGACTCGAGTGGCGACGAGTCCACCGTTCAAGCGTCGACGTCTGTTAGAGTGCTCGAGTACGACGAATCGTCGATCGTCTCCGATGACCGCGAGACGAAGACGACCGGAACACCGCACGAGCTCGAATGGAACGTCGTCTCTCTCCTCGAATCGCGCAACGGACCCGTAACGATCGACGAAATCGCCGACCAGCTCTATGACGCCGGCAAAGGCGACGACGTCGAGGCCTGGGGCGACGTTCACGAGCGTCTTTCACAGACCGCCCTCCCCGCTCTCGACGCGTCAGGAGTGATCGAGTTCCGTCCCGAACGCGGAACCGTCTCCCTACCCGACGATCACTCCGGTAGCCGCCGAAACTACCTGCTCGCGTTCGTCCTCGTGGCGTCGTTAGCGCTGATTCTCGCGCCGCTGGCCTTCGAGATTACGGCGGCCGTTTCGGTCATCGGCTTCGTCGCTGCTTGCCTCGGCATCGTCGCTACGAACGACTAGCACCCGGTGCGACCGCTTACCTGACGTACTGACCGATCGTCAGCGTCGTAAACATCAACAGGATCAGCGCGCTCAGTCCGATTCCCGTAATGACGGAAAACAGCGGTAGTTCGAAGAACGCTCCCAGAAGCAAGACCGCACCGGCGCCCGCAGCCCCGATATAGTAATCGTCCCAATCCGCTCCCTTCGTTCCAGCGTCGTTGCTCGTACTGTTGTTCGAATCCGCGTTGAGGTAGTAATCGAGCTGACGTGCGAGCGGTCGCCGTTCGACGACGCCGCGGTTCTGCTGGTAGTCGATGATGCCGGCCTTGTCCAGCTTCGGAAGGTGCGACTGGTAGAGCGGGATGTAGACGCGCTGTCGCTGATCGGAAGTCAATTCCTCGACCGTCGTATCGTTTTCCCAGGCTGCCACCTGCTCGGCGACGTCGCGCATTCGTACGGACTCGTCCGTGCCCTGTAAGTACTCAAGCACCATTCGACGGCGCTCGTTCTGAAGAATATGAAATATCTCGTCGACCGGGAGTTCGTCGTCGTCAGATACGATCTCGTCGTCCCGGTCCTCACCCCTGTTTTCACCCGCCGTAACGGTCTCTGTGGAACTCATCGAGTTGCTCGATCGCACTCACGGACCGGTATTAAAGACTGAAAATCGTCCACAGATGAACGGTTTGACTTCGGTGAAATCCGTACTAACCTACCCGTTCAGACAGTTTCAAATATCGTATTGGGACGAAAGAGCGGTCTAGATGACTATTTTTTTCGTTTTCATATAGAAAAGATAACGTGGCTATGATAACGATCGATACGGTTATTTTCGATATAGAACGTTCTGCTATTCGGAACGAACGCCGAATATCGACCATCCCTCTTCGAACGACCCGACCGGTCGGCGCGTATCCAGCACCGTTCACCCAGTAGCGAGTCGGACGGCGATCCGAAGCCCGACGCCGCGAGCGACAGTTATATGACCGATAACTAAACGCTCGAGATTCGACTCTCCAGTAATGAGTGACTCCAACTGGTGGTTTTTCGATCTGACGCTCGTTATCGTAGTTACCGGTTTCGTCACGTTCGGATTATTTACTGCCGTTTCCGGTCCGATTCGAATCCTCATGGGACTCCCACTGTTGCTCTTTCTTCCCGGCTACGCGTTCGTTTCAGTGTTGTACCCGGACGCACCGGAAACCGAGTATCAGGCGTTCGACGACGAGAGCCCTGGATCCGAGCGATCCGTGCTGAACAACGGCGGGCTCCAACCGATCGAGCGATTTGCCCTCTCGGTCGTCGCGAGCCTCGCGATCGTTCCGGCAGTGACACTCGGTTCGACGGTAACGCCGTGGGGAATCACGTTACTCCCGATTCTCGCCGGGACGGCGCTCGTAACGATTGCGCTATCTCTTCTCGGAATCGTTCAGCGGTACCGTTGTCCCGTGGAACGTCGGTTTACCCCCTCGATATCTGACTCGACGCTGCTGTTTTCCAGTACGGGCGATTCGTTCGGCCGATCCGATCCGAGCGTCAGACCGTACAACATCATGTTTCTGGTCGCGCTGCTCGTACTGGTCGCTATCGCCGGTTTCGCCGTCGCGAACCCGCCCGAGCACGACAGTTACACCGAGTTCTACCTCGAAACCGAGGAGGTCGACGGCGATACCGAATACGTCTACAACGAGTCGCTGTCTACCGGTGAGTCCAATTCGGTGACGGCCTACATCGCAAACGAGGAACAGGAGGAGCGGTCCTACACCACCGTGGTGGCGATCCAGGACGTGAGCTACGGAAACGACAGCGCTACCGTCAACGGCCAGGAAGTACTCACAAGCGAATCGGTGACGGTCTCCGACGGCGAGACTCACGAACAAACCCTCGAGTTCGAACCGACGTCGATCGGTGAGAATCATCGATTAGTCCTGTTCCTCTACGAAGGCGAGGCGCCGGACGACCCGGACGAGGAAAGCGCCTATCGGACGATTACCCTTCCGGTAACGCTCTCGTAGTACCGAGTCGGAATCCGAGCATCAGTCCGCACGGATCAGAAGCCTCCGAACGATTTCGAACTCGTCCGCTTCGTAGCGACGTCGCTTACCGATCGTCGTTTCTGCGTGCTTTGAGCCGTTCAATGAGTACCGATTCTGGCTGATCGATTATCGGAGCCTTTCGACTGTACTGTCCGCCCGAACCGTCGGCACAACACCCCCCGAGAATCGATCCGTCGATCCCGAAGTCGGAGTGTGGGTCGCGACCGTCACGTCCCGGTGATCCTCGTGGTCGACGACCGAAACGAGTTCGCGGCCGTCCTCGAGGCGGGCTACGGCGTGCTCGGGGTAGATTCGATCCCGAACGGCGTCGACAGCGTCGCCCGCGTCAGCGGTGAGGACGACACAGACGGTTCGGTGACGTGGCGAAATCTCGAGCGACTCGACGTCGGCGCGCCAAGCGGTCGTTCTCTCGGGGCTCTCGTAGCGGCGTCGTTTCACGACGATTTGGCATCGATTGCTCCAATCGAACGACCGCAGGTACCGTCTCGGGTCGATCGCGGCCATCCGATCGGCTAGAACCGGACTTCCGAACTGAATCCGTCCCGGTAGGGTTTCGAAGACGATCTGACGATCACTGCACGCGTTCGATTCGCGAACTCCGAACCGTCAGACCGAGCGCCGACGTCGAGTTTCGCGACGATCGTCGCTCGATAAGCGGACATACGTGACTTTCCGAATTCGATTCGGAGAGCCGCGAGCGGAAGTCGAATCGATCCTCTCGTCGGTTCGGAGACGATCTCGTCCTCCGGAATCGGCGTGGAGCCGTTCGAACAACCGATCGATCGTCCCCTCGAGGGAAAGCGAACTGCGATCGCGGGGGTCGAGGCGTCGCTACGGTAGCGATTTCGTCTCGTCGCCTTCGAGGGACTCGCTTCGATCGATCCGCGGGGACGGTACGGAAAGCCCGACTCGAGGACTTACCCTTGTGCGGGCGAGGGCGTACAGAAGCGCACGTCGCCGTTGTCGTACACGGTCGACTGGGTCGTCCGACAGACGCGTTCCGCGGACGGATTGGCGATGTACCCCGGCCCGTCTCCGCTGCTGAAGAAGGTCGCGTCCTCCGACTGCGCCGTTCGGTAGACGACGTAGTCGTGTTCTACGGACCCGTTTTCGGGGAGGACCGCCGGGCTAACCGACGGGTAGGCACCGGTTCGATCGAACACGGTCTGATACGGGTGATCGGTGTGCAGCCGTTGATCCTGACGGAGGTCGCTTCCCTCGGGAGACCCGGTCATTTCACCGATCGTGTCCACCGCCGCGAGTTCGGACTGTTCGTAAGCCAACTGCTCGTGCTGGTTCGAGAACACCGGATTGTCGGGATTGCTCTCCGCGGCGAGCATCATTCCACCCGGATACAGCAAAACGATGACCAGGAGGACGGCGACGACCGGTGCCGGCGAGAGGTTTCGACTGAGCGTCCGGAGCCCGATCGCGCCGACGATCGCCATCAGCGCGTAGAGGAAGGCGAACCACCGCGTCGGAACGAAGTTTCGGATTCCGAACATCGGAAGTCCGAGGACGAAAAACAGCATGATCCCGATTCCGAGCATCAGGGTGAACACCGACTGTTCGGCGCGTCGACGGTGGACGACGTACAGACAGCCGACGAGCGTAATCCCGAGAAGCACGAGGAATCCGATCTCGTTGACGTAGGGAACGATCTGATCGAGTAGCGTCGTTCCCGTATCGGGGACGGCGGCTTCCTCGCTGCCCGATGCGCCGGGCGATGCAAGGTTCAGGAACCCGGCGCTCTCTTCGAGGGTTTCGCCGAACCACTCGAGCACCGTTCCCAGGAACGAGTCTCCCCGGAACGGCGTCAGCGACCAGACGAAGATCGAGAGTCCGAAGTTGAACACGAGGAGGCCGATCAGGTTGACCGGTTTCTTCGTTCGGAACACGCTCGTATCGAGTCTCGTGAGCCCCAACGGCCCGGCCATGAAGACGACCTGCGCGAGAAACGCGGCGCCGAGCAGGACCAGCACGATAAACGTCGACACCTGGTGTGTCAGGATAACCGCGATCGAGAGAAAGACGAGAAACGTGAAGTCGCGACCGGTGTACTCGATCCGCATCACCCGGATCAGCGCGTAGACGATCGCGATGAAGAAGACGAGTCCCATGCTAGTCGGAATCAGGTGGACACCCCACGTGACGGTGTAGCTGGCGACCGAGAACAGCGCCGCGGCGAACGTCGCCCACCGCGACGGGACGAGCAGGTTCGCTCCGGCGTAGACCACCAGAATCGAGAGCGGCATCACGACACCCACCGACAGGTAGACTCCCGTTCGAAGCGAGGCGTCGTAGACCAGCGAGGAGGCGACGACGAACAGGTGGAAAAACGGCGAGGCGAAGTGTTTGTTGTCGCCGATCGCTCCCAGCGACTGTTCGAGATAGATCGACCGGGAGAGATCGGTAATGTGCGTCCAGATGTCGATTCCAATGTACCCCGGGGTCGCGTACAGCGCGGCGAATCGGAACACGAACGCGAATGCGACGATCTGGAACAGGAGCAGGCCGCGGTGGAAGTCCCGGTCGCTCGTGAACAGTATCTGCCCGAACAGCAGGGATCCGACCGCACCCGCGATCACGAAGAACAGCGGCGTGCGGGCTCCCTGCAGGATCGTTACGAGGACCATGATCGCCATCCCGACCGTGACCACGCTCGGTAGCACCCTCGCCGCCGGCGTCGACAGCGTCGGCAGCGTCCGCTCGTCCTCGTTCTGGTGAACGGCGAGCAGATACAGGATACAGCCGAGCCCGACGACGATCGGGATCGTGTTGATGTATATCTGGGAGGCGAAAAATCGGAGCGGAAACAGCAACAGCGCGACCAACAGCCCGGCGATGGCCGCCGCCGTATCCAGCCGCAGCGGCCGCACGTTCGACAGCGATAACCTAGATGCCATGATACGTTCCCTCCCTATCCTCGGTCTGTTCGGGTGATAATTCCGTCGTATCGCGTCCCCGTTGCTCGAGGACGGTCCGATAGCACTCGATGAGTCGATCGCCCATCGATTCGAGGCTCAGGCCGTCGATCACCTCGCGGCCGTTCGATCGACGAGAGCCCGCGAGAACGGACTCGAGTCCGGCCGCCAGCTCTCGGTCGTCGTCGCTGACGACGCAGTTGTCCACTTCGCCGACGGTTTCCCGGACGAAGCCGACGTCGGTCGAGACGACGGGAACGTTGCAGGCCGCGGCTTCCTTGACTGCCATCGGTCCCGCCTCGCGTTTCGAGGTTACGAGGAGGAGATCGCTCGCGTTCATGTAGTACGGCATCTCTTCGTAGGGAACGCCCTCGATCGTCCGAACGTCCAGCTCCGCGTCCGCAAGAGCCGCGATCCGTTCGGCTCGAGGGTAGTCCTTTTCGTCCCTGTCGGGATCGTACGGGAACAGCGCGATCCGTTCGTCGGCGTCCCAGCCGACGCGCTCGCGAGCGTCCCGACGGGGGATCGGCCTGAACAGATCCGTGTCGATACCGAACGGGATCTCGAGGTGATCCACGTCGAGTTCGCGGGACATCGCCGGGCTGGGAACGATCGCCGCGTCGGCGAATCGGGCGCCGTACCGGCTGATCGTCTCGAGCCAGCCCATGTCGCTCATCAGATCCGTTCCCCAGAGACTCATCACCACCGGGCGCGTCGGCTGGGCGAGCGCGAACGGCGCGACGAGTCCGTAGTGTCCGTGCACCAGATCGTAGTCGCCCGTTCGAACGTGGGAGAGCACCTGCGGGTAGAACCGAAGGTAGTCCGTCGGGGTCCGGGGCGAGTCGGCGGTGTACTCGCCCGGAACGCCGATAACGGTACAATCGACACCACGGTCCTCGAGGACGGATATCTGCTGTTCGAAGAACGAACGCGTGGTGGTAATGAGGTGTAGTACGTGCATGTCGTGTCAGTCAGCGTTTGCGGCAAGCGCGGAACGGTCCGGGTCGATCCCCGCGACGGTCTCGAGCTCCCGGACGATGACGTCGGTGACGTCGATTCGGTCGGCCAGGAGCCGTTCCCGCCGTCGATTCCAGGTCCCGTCGTCGCCGGCCTCGATGATCGAAACGGCCTTTTCCAACGAGCGGACGTGTCGATCGTCGCCGTTGAAGTTGAAGACGAGCCCGTACTCCTCCTCGAGTTCCCGCATGTAGCCGAGCGAGAGCGAGTTCACGTAGACCGCCGGGGTGCCAAGCACCGCCGCTTCGGCGGCCATCGTCGCACCCTCGCCGACGAAACAGTCCGCGTAGGCCAACAGGTGGTGCATCTGCTCCGGCGACGTCGTGGTGCGGTTGGATTCGAGCGCCTCCGGCAGGGGAACCTCCGAGGTGATCAGGACGGTCGCCCCGGCGTCCTCGAGGCGCCGGACGGCCTCGACCGGATCGTCGAAGCCGCCCTGTCCCATATCGTGCGAGGAGTCCCAGCTGCTCAGACGCATCACGACGAAGGTGTCGTCGGGCTCCAGTCCGGCATCCTCGAGCACCGACGGATCGGGCTCGAACCGGTCGGGGTGGAGATACGCCAGTTCGTGGTAGCCGGGGTACTCGATCTTCTTCGAGCCGACGTCGCCGTCGTAACACTCGGGGGTACAGACGGTGTCGGCGAACGGGTACGCGAGCATCTTGATCAGCGTGGCGTGCTCGGTGTCGTAGAAGACGACGCTTTTGGCGCCCACGAGTTTCGCCACGTGGGTCGCTGCGGGGCCGCCGATAGCGGTTATGACGTCCGGTTTGATTCGGCGGGCTCGTGCCAGCAGTCGCGCCTCGTAGGTCGCCTGTACCGCCGCCAGCGAGAGCAGCGAGTTCGACTCGCCGGCCAGAATCTCGTGGTCGATCTCGTAGCGATCGAGAAGCTCCGAGACGACCTCGTTCTCGCGCGCGAAGACGAAGACGTCGTGTCCGTCCGCCTCGAGTTCCGCGATAGCGTGTTTGAAGAAGTGGACGTGGGCCGGGTGCTGGATCGTTACGATGACGCGCATCTATCGTCGCACCCCGTTCTCCGCGTTGTTGACGGCGTCGATTCCCATCGCGATCAGGAACGCGACCACACTCGTCGCGAACGCGGAGGCGATTCCGGACAGGTCACGCGTCGAGGCCTCGCCCTTCAGGAGGGACGATCCGACACCGATCGCGGAGGTCAGTGCGCCTGCCAGGGACACGAGTCCGGCTACGTAACTGACCGCGGCCGGATCGAGTCGATCGTCGGAAAGTTGTGTATACATTCGTCGAAGGAATCCTCTGAGGAGGGTTACGGACGTAACAGGGACGAACCGCCTGTACTCGATGGTCGACTCCTCGTCGTCGTACATCGCGGGCATGGAGACGTCGGCGACGCGCATGTCGGCGATATTCAGCCGCACGAGCAGGTCGTTCGGGTACTCGTGGTCGTCGGGGAGCGACTCGACGTCGACCGCCGACAGTGCCTCCTGGGAAATCGCGGTGTAGCCGTTCTGCGGATCCTGAAGCGTCCAGTATCCGCTCGCGATCTTCGTTAGCTGGGTCAACAGCCAGTTTCCGAACAGGCGAAACGGCGGCATCTCCCGCCGACTCTCCCGATCGCCCAGACGGTTCCCCTTCGTGTAATCGGCGACGTCCTCGACGATCGGATCGAGGAGACGCGGAAGCTGTTCCGGATCCATCTGTCCGTCGGCGTCTATCGTGGCCACGATGTCCATCCCGTCTTCGCGCCCGCGGACGTATCCCGTCCTGAGCGCCCCGCCGGCACCTTGATTTTCCTCGTGACGGATCGGGACGATCTCCGTTTCGCCGACCCGTCCCCCGTCAGCTATCGATGCTCGAATTTCGGGTCCGAACTCGCCGTCGGAATCGAGGGGTTCGTCGGTCACCCGTCGCGAGGCCGCCGCGCACTCCCGGATGATCTTCCAGGTGTCGTCGGTCGATCGGTCGTCGACGGCGTAGATCCGATCGACGAACTCCGGCACCGTCGCGAGAACCTCTCCGACGTGAGATTCCTCGTTGTACGCCGGTACGATGACACCGATCGTGTGACCGCGGTACATTATACCCTCCGGTAGACGAACCCGTGGTCGGTCGCATCGTCGGCGTCGAACGCCCCCGCGACGTCGATCAGCGCGGGATCGTCGCCGAGCGCCGTCGCCACGTTCCCGAGATCGAGGTCGTCGAACTCCGCGTGCGGCGTCGCCAGTATGACACCGTCGAAGTCGGCGAACGAAAGTGACTCCTGTACGTCGATCCCGAACGTCTGCTCGACCGCGTCGTCGTCGGCGTGTGGATCGTAGCCGACCACGTCGATACCGTACTGATGGAGCCGATCGATGACGTTCGCAACCTTCGAACTCCGGATGTCACCGACGTTCGGCTTGTAGGATACCCCGAGCACGAGTACTCGGCTCTCACAGAGGGTCTTATGCCCGTCGTTGAGCGCTTTGATCGTCAGCTCGGCGACGTGGTCCGGCATCGACTCGTTGACGTCTCGGCTCGTGAGGATCAACTCCGGGTCGGCGCCGGACTCTTTCGCCCGGTGGGCGAAGAAGTACGGATCGACCGGGATGCAGTGGCCGCCGACCAGCCCCGGCCGGTAGTCGTGGAAGTTCCACTTCGTGCCCGCGGCCTCGAGGACGTCGTGCGTGTCGATATCCATCTTCTCGAGGGCCATTGAGAGCTCGTTCATCAGCGCGATGTTGACGTCGCGCTGGACGTTCTCGACGACCTTGCACGCCTCGGCGACCTCGATCGACGGCGCACGGTGCACGCCCGTGTCGACGACCGACTCGTACAGCGCCGCAACGTTCTCGAGGACGGCATCGTTCTGCCCGCCGACTACTTTGACGACGCTGTCGAGCGAGTGCTCACCGTCGCCCGGCGTCGCCCGCTCCGGCGAGTACGCGACGAAGAAGTCCTCGCCGGCCTCGAGACCGGACGCGTCCTCGATCGCCGGTGCGAACTCCTCGCGCGTGACTCCCGGATACACCGTCGACTCGAGGACCACTGTCGTGTCGCGTGTCAGGTGTTTTCCGACGGTTTCGGCGGCGCTTTCGATAAATGCGAGATTCGGCCGCTCGTCCTCGACGGGCGTGGGGACCGTCACGAGCACGTAATCGGCATCGCGTACCGCCGCCGCGTCGGTCGTGTATGTGATATCTCCGTCGAGAACGGCCGAGTCCGAGAGATCCCCGGTCGTGTCGACCCCGTTCTGCAGCGTTTCGACCTTCGAATCGTCGACGTCGAAGCCGATCACGCGGTAATCAGCCTGCGCGAATCCGACCGCGAGCGGGAGTCCGACGTAACCGAGACCGACGACGCAGACCGTCGCGTTTCGAAGGGGCTCCTCGGTCGGCTGTTCGGTCCGCTCATCGCTCTCCGGTCTGTCAGTTCGTCTCTCAGTATCGCTGAGTGGTGGGGTCATGGTGGTGTATCACGTACCCGGCGCCCGACAACGCGCGCCGGAACATGCGCCGGCCGCCCTCGAGACGGCCGGCACGCCTCGTCCGAACGGAGACAACCGCATCGGTTTACTATATAGCCGATAAACGGCCCCCTCACGCGCCGTTCGGATTCGTCAACAGTGTCGTTGGCTCTCAACCCTCGCTCAGCCTTGGTTTCTGTTCTCAGTCCGTGAGATCTTATTTCGCTGTTAAGCGAATCTGTTTGACCACATAATGAAGTTGGATGTCATATTGTGTGCTAATACGACCGATGTGAATATGTTCTCTCACGTTCGGTCAGACCCGAATCTAGCAACCATGGAGTTCAGAACGATCGATACCGTATCCGAATCCGTCTCCAGCGACGTACTGGTTACCGTCGGCGACGTATCTACAGCCGCGTCGGTTCCGTTGCCTGACGGCGCAATAGTGACTTCAACGGCGACGTCTTTCGCTGTCGTCGCTCAACTCGGTCAGTTTATCGGTGAAACGCCACTCTGGGAACTCGTCTTGGTCGCTGCCGCGGTGGTGATCATCGGCGTCCTTATCGGCGCTCGCCTCATCGAGGCGCTCTCGAACCGCGACGTGACGCTCGATCCGTCGGCGGTATTTGCTACGGACGGCGACGACGAACACGACGACGAAACGTCGACGGATGACCCGACCCACACCTACGAAACGTACATTTCGCCGGATACGCCGGACGAACTACTGAGCGACAGGGGCCAGATCATCCGGATACTCGTCGAAAACGACGGACGAACGTATCAGTATCGGATCGTCGAAGAAACCGGCTGGTCGAAATCGAAGGTCAGCCGCCTCCTCTCGGAGATGCACGACCGGGGTGAGATCGGAAAGGTCTCGGTCGGCCGAGAGAACGCGATCGTTCTCGCCGACCACGGCCCCGACGAATCTTCGGGTACCGATGAGTCGTCCGTCACCGTAACCAACTCGCCGCAGTAATCGCGCTGAACGTCGCTGGCTGTCTTCTCTTTTCCGTATGCGCGCTACTGGTATCGAGTCGTACGGGTACAGCCCTCGGTACCGGGTACGGGATGCCATCGTGCACGCTATGGCGGTTAGTGGTCGAATAAAGACGCGTCGTGCGTCTGCAACAGAACGCGGTCCCTCGATCGCGATAGACCGCCGATCGTCATCGCTTGTCGACGGTATCTCTCTGGAACGATGAACGTGGGTTCTGATTATACAAATGTGTAAAGATACTAACTACATATGGTGGAATAGTGGAACGGATCGTCCGGTTCTCGTTATTCGACCCATAGTAATGGGCCATGTCGGTAACGTATCCTGTAACGCCGGGTCGACGTTTAGGGACGAAAGACCCGGGAGAAGGAGATCTATGACACGTTACAGGACTGCGCGCCGTACTGGCGTACCGACCCGACGGTTGACCGATCCGACCCGCTCTATTTGTACGTTCTCCGCACTCGATCCGACGGAGGTGAGCGGCTGATGTGCGGAATTATCGCCCGTATCGGTACCGACGACGCCGCCGATACGTTGCTGACGGGACTCGAGAATCTCGAGTACCGTGGCTACGATTCGGCTGGGATTGCGGTACAAAACGGCTCGGGCGTAAAGGTACACAAGACGTCCGGCGAAGTATCGGACCTCAAATCGAAGCTCAACTACCTCCCGACCGGAAACGTCGGGATCGGTCACACCCGCTGGAGTACCCACGGTCCGCCGACCGAGGAGAACGCCCACCCTCACACGGACTCCGCCGAGGATATCGCCGTTGTCCACAACGGCGTCATCGACAACTACGCGGAGCTCCGAACGGAGCTGGCCGAGAAGGGACACGTTTTCCAGAGCGATACTGATACCGAGGTCATTCCGCATCTCATTAACGAGTACCGCGACGAGCTGTCGACCGAGGCCGCGGTTCGCAAGGCGGTTGAAACCCTCGAGGGAAGCTACGCGATCGCGGCGATCGTCGAGGACGAGGATCGGGTCTACGCGGCCCGAAAGGGATCCCCGCTGGTGCTCGGTCTCGGAACCGACGACTGGTTCCTCGCCAGCGACGTCCCCGCGTTCCTCGATTACACCGACGAGGTCATCTACCTCGAGGACGGTGACGTCGTCGTTCTCGAACCCGACTCGTACGCGATTACCGACCTGGCTGGCGAACCGGTACACCGCGAGGTCGATACGGTCGACTGGGATCCCGAAGACGCTGGCAAGGGCGAGTTCGACCACTACATGAAAAAGGAGATCCACAGCCAGCCGACCGCCCTCTCGAACACGATCGAGGGCCGCGTCGAGGACGGCGAGGTCTCCCTCGAGGCGCTGCCGGCCGGCTCCTTTACCGACGTCGAGGAGGTCCAGTTCGTCGCCTGTGGCACGTCCTATCACGCCGCGGTGTACGGCGCCCAACTGCTGAAATCGGCCGGTGTTCGCGCCGACGTGATCCGCGCGAGCGAGTACGAGTCCGTCGCCGGTCCGGTCGACGAGACGACGCTGACCGTCGCCGTTACGCAGAGCGGTGAAACGGCCGACACACTGAGCGCCGTCCGCGAAGCGGCCGATCGCGGTGCGCGAACGCTCGCGGTTACCAACGTCGTCGGTTCGACGGCTGCCCGAGAAGCGGACGACGCAGTGTACATTCGAGCCGGCCCGGAGGTCGGCGTCGCCGCGACGAAGACGTTCTCGTCGCAGGCCGTAACGCTCGCGCTGGTCGGACAGCGAATCGTCGCGGACGTTCCCGCTGCCGACCACCCCGACGACGCCGAAGCGATGCTCGAGAGCCTCGCCGACCTCCCCGAACAGGTCGAGTCGATCCTCGAGACGACCGACGCTGAACGACTGGCCAAACGATACATCGACAGCCAGTCGTTTTTCTTCATCGGTAACGGCCTCGGCCACCCGGTCGCTCTCGAGGGCGCGCTGAAGTTCAAGGAGATCACCTACGAGCACGCCGAGGGATTCGCCTCCGGCCAGCTCAAGCACGGTCCGCTCGCGCTCGTGACCGAGCAAACGCCGGTCTTCGCCGTTTGCACCGGTGGCGACGACGGAAAGACGAAGACGAACGCGATCGAGGCCCAGACACGAGGGGCACCGATCGTCTCGGTCTCGCCGGATGACCATCCCGTCGTCGACGCCGCCGACGCCCATCTCTCCGTTCCGGACACCCATCCCGTCTGGACCGGGTTACTGGCGAACGTTCAGCTGCAACTCGTCTCGTACTATGCCGCCGACCTGCTCGATCGGCCGATCGACAAACCGCGGAATCTGGCAAAGAGCGTCACGGTCGAGTGACGGTCCGATAGATCCCTTCGGCGCACCCCAGTCCCTTCTCTCGTCGATCCCTCCACTCGAGTCGAATCCGACTTTTCGGAGCAGTGTGTCGATCCGTTCTTTCGACCCCGGACTCCCGTTCGTCGTCGGTCAACGCGAAGGCAGATGGAGCTCGTACGCTGAAGCGCGTGCATCCGGATCCGTTACGACGGCCACTCCGGCACACCGACATCGTATCTGGGTCGCGTTCTCGATGCAGGTCGTTTGTCGGCACACTCCGTCGGCGAACGCGGGCCATTCGAACGATTGTTGACATCCATCCACGACTAAAGTCGTGGGCTGTCTCCTTGACTTCGTGTAATTCGTCGTTCCGTCACGATGCGAGTTGTCGACGCCGTATCTCGCAACGCGTGCTCACCGATCGGTCTCGAACTACCGGTAGAGACACGTTTCGAACCGCACCCGCTGTCGTCCTACGGTTGCTACCGACGCCAACGAACGCGGTTCGTTACGGGGACCGTCCTGAACGCGTAATCCGGGATACAACTCGAGGAGTCCTCGGTCTGGAACGATCGAAGCGGAAACGTCCGACAGCGCTAAGAACATTCGACCGACCCGCAGTTACACGGACTCAGCGCGAAAGCCCACGACCTCAGTCGGGGGAGGAGGTCAGGAAGGAAACAGCTACGACGTCGAATTATTCGAACCAGACGTCGTCATCGCCGTCATCACTGTCGGAATCGTTGTCGGTGTCGGAATCGTTGTCGGTATCGCTGCCGGTGCCGTTGTCGGCGTCATCACTGTCAGTGTCGTTGTCGCTGTCGGAGTCGTTGTCGCCGTCAGTGTCGTTGTCGCTGTCGGAGTCGTTATCTCCAAACGGCGAGCTATCGCCGTTACCGCCGTCGCTATCATCAGCGCCGTTACCGGTGTCGTCAGCGCTGTTACCGGAGTCGTCAGCGCTGTTACCGGAGTCGTCAGCGCTGTTACCGGAGTCGTCAGCGCTGTTACCGGAGTCGTCGGCGCCGTTGCCGGAGTCAGCTGTGGAGTCTTCCCCGCTGTCGGTATCAGCGCTTCCGTCACCGTCGCTCTCGTCCGTCCCGTTGTTTCCTCCGTCGTCGGTCTCTCCACTGCCCTCCGTGTTCGGCTCGTTGGGGTTCGTCTCCCCGTCGATCTCGTCGTCGTCGGCGCCAGTGATCGTGTCGTTGATACCCGTCCCGCTTGCAGCGAGTGCGATTCCCGCGACGAGAAAACCGATTCCGGCGACGATCAACAGGAGCTGGGCGCCGGTCGAGACCGACCGTGCGTTCTGTTGTGGGCTCGAGTGACTCATACTGAGAGCGTCGATAACCGCGCTGTTGAGGTCCGGTACACCTGTCCTATCCGATACGCCGATGTCGTGAAACCCGGCGTCTCGCGAGCGACGCGGGACCGGTCGAATCGACGACCGGTCGACACGGCTCGCTTCGCGCCGTGGCTCGTCGGATGCGCCCCCAGAGGGAGACTACAGTGGCGCTCGACTCGGTCTCGCGCGTACCACGACGAGATACCTGTTCCCATTGGTTGCTATTTGTGACGTATGACGCTTCATTATACGGCCGTTAAACGAATCGTCTATCTCTCCGGATCGATCGACTCCTCGTGATCAGCGAACGAGATCCGGACTTCCGGACGGTCCGTTTGCGGACTCGATCCGCTTTCGCTTCCCTCGCAAACAACTAAGTAACTACGACAGCGTGGTGAAAGTGATGGCAGACGACCCCGAAGAGGGGATGTTGTCGTGGGACGAGTCCGTGTTCAGAAACGAGCACGTCTTCGAGATCGACTACGTTCCCGAGACGTTCAAACACCGCGAAACGCAGACACAAAACCTCACGTACGCGTTGCGACCGGCGGTTCGCGGCTCCCGTCCGTTGAACGTCATGGTTCGGGGTCCGCCGGGAACGGGGAAGACGACGGCGATCCAGAAGCTGTTCGACAAGGTCGGAACCCAGACCAGCGACGTACGGACGATCCGCGTCAACTGCCAGGTTAACTCGACGCGGTACTCGGTGTTCTCGCGACTGTTCGAGGGAACGTTCGACTACGAGCCCCCGTCTTCGGGGATCTCGTTCAAGAAACTCTTCGGCCAGATCGCCGAGAAACTCGTCGAGGAGGATCGCGTCATGATCGTTGCTCTCGACGACGTCAACTACCTCTTCTACGAAAACGAGGCCTCGGACACGTTGTACTCACTGTTACGTGCCCACGAGGAGTACCCCGGTGCGAAGATCGGTGTCGTCGTCGTCTCCTCCGACCCGACCCTCGAGGTCATCGACGAACTCGACTCGCGGGTTCAGAGCGTCTTTCGGCCCGAAGAGGTGTACTTCCCGGTCTACGACCAGCCCGAGATCGTCGACATTCTCGACGAACGAGTTCGGCGCGGGTTCCGCGACGGGGTTATCTCGCGCGATACCCTCGAGCGCGTCGCCGATCGCACCGCCGAGGGCGGCGATCTTCGGGTCGGGATCGACCTGCTGCGGCGTGCGGGACTCAACGCCGAGATGCGCGGCAGTCGAACCGTCGAGCTGGAAGACGTCGAGGAGGCCTACGAGAAGTCGAAGTACATCAACCTCTCCCGGAGCCTCTCCGGCCTGTCGGATACCGAGCGGGCGTTGCTCGAGGTTATCGCCACCAACGACGGCGGGCGGGCCGGCGAGATATACGAGCGCTTCCACGAGGAGACCGACCTCGGCTACACCCGCTACTCCGAGATCGTCAACAAGCTCGATCAGCTCGGGCTGATCGACGCCGATTACGCCGATATCGAGGGGCGAGGGCGATCGCGGTCGCTGTCGCTGTCCTACGAGAAAGACGCCGTCCTGGATCGCCTCGAGTGATCGGCGTCCCGCGATCGTGGCGTCAACTGCCGGCCTGCCGTTTAACTCCGCCGTCGCGGTCCCGTGTGTATGGGACCGCTCCTGATCTACGGCTCGTACGGATACGTCGGTCGTCTGGTCGCCGAGGACGCGATCGACCGCGGGCTGGATCCGATTCTCGCCGGCCGCGATCGGGACCAGCTGCGCGAACAGGTTACCGTCCTCGAGCAGCCGGGCCGACGGTTCTCACTCGAGGACCCGGACGTCGTCGCCGAGGCCCTCGAGGACGTCGACTGCGTGGTAAACTGCGCCGGACCGTTCTCGAACACGGCCGAGCCGCTGGTCGAGGGCTGTCTGCGTAGCGGCACGGACTATGTCGACATCACCGGCGAGATTCCAGTTATCGAGTCGATCCAGGACCGCGATGACGAGGCCCGAGCGGCCGGCGTCACGCTGTTGCCGGCGGCCGCACTGTCGACGATTCCGATGGACTGCCTGGCCGCCCACCTCGTCGACCGTCTGCCGGAGGCCGACGGCCTCGCGCTCGGCGTCGACTCGCTCCGGATCCCGTCGATCGGCACCGTTCGAACGGTCCTCGAGGGTGCGAACACCGAGGGTGCCGTTCGGCGCGACGGGCGCGTCGAGAGCGTGCCGACGGCCTGGCGAACCCGCGAGATCGACTTCGGTCGCGGCGAGCGCCCGGCGGTAACGATGCCGATGGGTGATATCTGTACGGGCCACTACACCACCGGCGTTCCGAACGTCGAGATGTACGCCATGCTGCCCCAGCCGGCGCGGCTCGCACTCAAATCCCACCGGTACCTCACACCGCTGTTCGAGGCGAAGCCGGTCCGGCGAGTACTGAAGCAGCTGGCGGGGATCCGCGACGGGCCAGCCGAGTGGGCCCGCGAGCGCGGGACGGCCTACGTCTGGGGCGAGGCGCGGGCCGGCGACGACGGCGAACGAGTCGTTTCCCGCCTGCGGACGCCCGACCCGTACGTCATTACCGTCGACGGCGCCGTGACGGTCGCCGAGCGCATCCTCGCCGGCGACGCGGATGCAGGGTTTCAGACCCCCGCCGGCGCGTTCGGCGCCGAGTTCGTCCTCGAGCTCGACGGCGTCGAGGGATTCTTCGACGAGGAGACTCCGGAGGAGACGTCGCCGCTCAGCCCGCTGCTGCGGTGACTGGCTGACCGCACTGGACCACGTCGATCGGGAGTGGACCGCCTTCGCGCGATCGGCAGTCCCCGGCCCAATCCCCACGGCGAACTCCCTCCAACGGCGTACGGAGCGCCGCCCCTTCTCTCAGCCCGTCGAACAGCGAGCGAACTTCGCCGGTGAGGACGGCGCCCGGAACGCGACCCAGGCCGTGCTCTCGGCGTTTCGAACATTACGGGTTCGAGGACCTGCTCGGCGGGACCGACACCGCCGTCGACGCTACGGACCGAACGCCGCGAGAACAGTAGGTCAGGCCTGGTCGAGCCCTTTCCGGTACTCCTCGGCGGTCTCGAGGGCGCTGTCGAGGTGGTCTTTCGTATCGTTCTCGGCGCGATCGCTGAGCTGTCGCATCCCGTTCAGGTGCTCGTCCATGAGCGCGTGATCCGGGCTCTGATCGCCGACGGTGTAGTCTTCGAAGGCGTCGACGTGCTCGCGGATGTCGTCTCGGAGGCCGTCGTCGTCGGCCACTTTCGCCGCCTTTTCCAGTTCGTCGCGTACCTGCTTCAGTTCCTGAGCCATATTCGACGCCACGACGAGCCGTCCCATAACGGTTGGCCAGACACCAGCCCCGCTATGAAGGGCGGGCGACGATCGAGCGCGCTCGTCGCATCGGGCGGTACCGTTTCTCTCGTAGGACGTCCGTACACCGAACGGTTCCCGAGGAAACGACGGGAGAATTACGGCTACTGACTGTCGGGGTTTTGTGCCAGAGGTACCCCTTTACGGTTGCAATGTCCGAATCAGTATCACGACGTACGGCCCTGAAAGTAGTCGGTGTAGCGGGTGGGTTGAGCATCGCCAGCGGCGCTGTCTTCGCACAGGGTGAGCACACGGATGACGAGCGGCCGGCGGACGACGACGCCGCGACCGACTCCGACGATACCGCAGCCGCGGTTCGCATCGCGCACTTCTCGCCGGACGCGCCGAACGTCGACGTCCTCGTCGACGGCGAGCAGGTGCTCGCGGACGTGGCCTACGGAACGATCTCCCCGTACCTGGAACTCGAGCCGGGGACGTACACCGTCGCCATCGCGGCCGCGGACGATCCTGAGACCGTCGCGTTCGAGGGCGAGGTCGACGTCGGGGAGGGGCGCTATACCGTCGCAGCGATCGGGGAACTCGGTGCGGAAACGTTCCGGCCGGAGGTGCTCGTCGACGCCGATCCGCTTCCCAAGGACGCCGCGGACGAGTCGGCGTTCGTCCGCGTCGCGCACTTCTCCCCCGACGCCCCCGCGGTCGACGTCTACGCTGACGACGCGCCGCTCGTCGAGGGCGTTTCCTTCGGCGATGTCTCCGAGTACCTCGCGGTCCCCGCCGGGGAGTACGCGCTCTCGATCCGTCCCGCCGGCGAGGAGACCGAGGTCGCCTCCTTCGACGTCTCGCTCGAGTCGGGAACGGTCTACACCGGGTACGCGATCGGGTACCTCGAACCCCCCGAGGGGGTGACCGACCGCGACTTCACCGTCGAACTGGCCGTCGACGGGCCGGAGGAGGACCACCCCCCGGAGGACGCACCCGGCGACGGGAACGGCGAGGACGAGCCAGCCGACGAAGGAGGATCGGACGACCAGATGGACGCGGCCGAGGAGCAAAAACGGACGGAAAACGATACGAAGCAGACAGCCGAGGCGACGACCGACGCCGCCCAGATGGCGGCGGATCACGACTGTTGAGGGGACCTCGACGGCGTCGCTCGGACGCCCGCCGTGTCCCCTCTCGCGGGCGTGCGGTGAACGACCGGTCTGGAACCGGTGAATTCGAGCCCGCGCTCGCCACCGCATGCGAGCGCGTCAAGTGTCTCGAGTCCCTGATACCGACGATGAGTGACACTCGAGGGCCCCTCCAGCCGGACCGTCCCGACGTCGACCGACCGTTCGAGGTCGACGCGCCGTTCGACCCCGCGGGCGATCAGCCCGAGGCGATCGAACAACTCGCCGACGGCTTTCGCTCCGGGATGGACAAACAGACCCTGCTCGGAGTGACGGGGTCGGGCAAGACCAACACCGTCTCCTGGACGATCGAGGAGATCCAGAAGCCGACGCTGGTCATCGCCCACAACAAGACGCTGGCGGCCCAGCTCTACGAGGAGTTCCGGAACCTCTTTCCCGACAACGCCGTCGAGTACTTCGTCTCCTACTACGACTACTACCAGCCCGAGGCCTACGTCGAACAGACCGACACCTACATCGACAAGGACGCCTCGATCAACGACGAGATCGACCGCCTGCGCCACTCGGCGACCCGGTCGCTGCTGACCCGCGAGGACGTCATCGTCGTCGCTTCGGTGTCGGCGATCTACGGGCTCGGCGATCCCCGGAACTACGTCGACATGTCGATGCGCCTCGAGGTCGGCGAGGAGGTCGGACGCGACGAGTTGCTGGCGCGGCTGGTCGATCTGAACTACGAGCGCAACGACGTCGACTTCACGCAGGGCACCTTCCGCGTGCGGGGTGACACGGTCGAGATCTACCCGATGTACGGCCGCTACGCCGTCCGCGTCGAGCTGTGGGGCGACGAGATCGACCGCATGGTCAAAGTCGACCCGCTCGAGGGCAAGACCCAGGGCGAGCAACGGGCCGTCCTCGTCCACCCGGCGGAGCACTACTCGATCCCCGAGACGAAACTCGAGCGTGCGATGGACGAGATCCGCGACGACCTCGACAGCCGGATCTCCTACTTCGAGCGCCAGGGCGACATGCTCGCGGCCCAGCGCATCGAGGAGCGAACCACCTTCGATCTCGAGATGATGCAGGAGACGGGCTACTGTTCGGGCATCGAGAACTACTCGGTCTACCTCTCGGATCGGGAGTCGGGCGAGGCACCTTACACCTTGCTCGATTACTTCCCGGAGGACTTTCTCACCGTCGTCGACGAGTCCCACCAGACGCTACCCCAGATCAAGGGCCAGTACGAGGGCGACAAGTCCCGAAAGGACTCACTGGTCGAGAACGGGTTCCGGCTGCCGACGGCGTACGACAACCGTCCGCTGACCTTCGAGGAGTTCGAGGAGAAGACCGACCAGACGCTGTACGTTTCGGCGACGCCGGGCGACTACGAGCGCGAGCACAGCGAGCGGATCGTCGAACAGATCGTTCGCCCGACCCACCTCGTCGACCCCGAGATCGAGGTCTCGCCCGCCAGCGGCCAGATCGACGACCTGATGGACCGCATCGACGAGCGGATCGAACGCGACGAACGGACGCTGGTGACGACGCTCACCAAGCGGATGGCCGAGGACCTGACCGAGTACCTCGAGGAGGCCGGCGTCGATGTCGCCTACATGCACGACGAGACGGACACCCTCGAGCGCCACGAGATCATCCGCTCCCTGCGGTTGGGCGAGATCGACGTGCTCGTCGGCATCAACCTCCTGCGGGAGGGGCTGGACATCCCCGAGGTCTCGCTCGTGGGGATCTTAGACGCCGATCAGGAGGGCTTTCTCCGGTCGGAGACGATGCTCGTCCAGACAATGGGACGGGCCGCCCGCAACGTCAACGGCGAGGTCGTCCTCTACGCCGACGACCCCTCGAAGGCGATGGAGTCGGCCATCGCGGAGACGCGACGGCGCCGCAAGATTCAGCGGGAGTACAACGAGGAACACGGGCTCGAGCCGACGACCATCGAGAAGGAAATCGGCGAGACGAACCTGCCCGGAAGCGAGACCGACACGGCGGAGTTCTCGGGCCGCGAGATCGCTGACGACGAGGAGGCCGCCCGCTACGTCGCCGAACTCGAGGATCGCATGGAGGAAGCCGCGGGGAACCTCGAGTTCGAACTGGCGGCGGACATCCGGGACCGAATCAGAGAGGTGCGCGAGGAGTTCGCCCTCGAGGGCGGCGACGACGAGGGGATCGCCCCGCCGGCCGAGGAGTTCTGAGCGGACGCTCTCGAGCGACCGCGACTCAGAGGACGCCGAATCCGAACTCCGCCATCCCGAGGACGGGGCCCCACAGCAAGTGGAGCGCGACGCCGACGACGACCGCGGGCAGGAAGTTGTAGATCGTGGCGACGACGGCGGCCTTCGCGTCGACGGCCAGCAGCGGGAACAGGGCGTCGCCGTCCTGGGCGATCGCGTTGGCCGTCAGCGCCGAGAACGGCAACCCGCCCTCGGCGTAGACGCTGGCGAGCAGGATCTGCGGGCCGCAGCCGGGGATCAGTCCCACGGCAGCCCCGCCGATCGGCGCCAGCGCGCCCGCGGCCGCGGCGACCGTGGCGACGTTGATCCCGGTGAGGAGGACGGCGTACTCGTAGACGAGGAAGGCGACGAGCACCCAGACCGTGACGAAGCTCGTCTCCATCGCCGCGTGCGTGAGCGTGTCGTACACCGACCCGAAGTTGTCCCGCGCACGAGCGATCTCCCCTTCGCCGACGTAGTGGCGACCGACCAGGTAGAGGTACACCGATAGCGCGGCGCCGACGACGCCCGCGACGGTGAACAGGCCGTCAAACCCGAGACCGACGGCGATGTCGACCTCGGGACCGCCCCGAAGCAGGTACAGCGATCCCAGCACCAGCCCGGCGAGGGCGGTCACCCACCACGCGAGGTGGAGCCCGTGCGAGAGCGGTGTCAACACTCGAGAGCGTCGATCCGGCCCCGACTCGTGAGCGTGGGTCGGCGCGGGACCCCCGTAGTCGTGAGCGGGATTCGGTCGAACGCCGCCGGCGACCGCGGTGCCACCGTCCGGTCGCGCCGGCGAGAGCGTCGCGACGGCGGCGTCGACTCGAGCCACGCCGAGTCCGACGGAGTCGACGAGGTAGCCGGTCGCGACGGAGGCGACGAAGGCGACCCCGTAGGCGTACGCCGCGGCCTCGGGCGCGAGCGCGAGGATGACGAACGCCGAGTCGCCCGCGGTGGCGCCAAGCGTCGCGACGACGGTTCCGAAGCTGACCGTCCCGCGGACGTACAGCGGCATGACGACGATCGCGCCGCCGCAGCCGGGCGTGAGTCCGAGGAGACCGCCGAACAGCACCTGCAGTCGTTCGTTGTCCTCGATCGCTCCGAGGAGGGCGCCGTCGGTACGGTACTGGACGAGCGCAAACGCGAGGACCGTGACGGCGACGAACGCGCTCACCTGTACGTAGCCGTCCCGAAGCGACTCGAGGAGGACCCGCAGGAACTCGTTCACGGAATCTCACTCGCGGGACGGCGACGGTCGGCCGGAGGTTTAGCCATGTCTAAAAAGAGGTTTAGTATGGTCGGGTAAATAGTTGCTGGTGACTGCTTACTCCGATCGCGAAGCGAATCGACGGCGTCTCGGGCGAAAACGGTCGACGCTACTCGTGGTCGTCGCCCCGCAGGTGTTCGATCGCGTGGAGCTCGACGACCGGAACGACCTTCGCGACCGAGAGGAAAAACAGCGTCACCATTCCGATCGTTCCCGTGATCGAGGCGAACTCGATCAGACTCGGGAAGTAGGTTCCGGGCGTGGCCGCGTAGATCTCGAAGGTGGGGTGGAAAAAGCCCTCGACGACGAACAGCACCTTCTCGGTCAGCGTCGCGAGGAGGACCAGCACGCCCGCGACGATGGCCCGGCCCCTGGAGAACAGCGCCGGACGGATCGTCTGCGCGAAGATGTACGTAAGTACCAGAAAGACCAGTCCCAGCGCGCCGAGATAGAGGGGGTGGTGCAGCCGCGCCTCCGCCGCGATCTCCGTGTCGACCGGGGGTTTGAACAGCCCGGTTACGTTCTGCTGGAGCTGGAGCCAGAGAAAGAGCAGACAGAAGAAGCCGAGCCACAGCAAGAGTCCGCGGAAGACATCGTCCGTGATGATGTGATCCCAGTCGTACGCCCGACGGAAGCTGGCCGCGACGAGTATCACGCCGCTGATCGCCGAGGTGAGCGCGATCGTGAGAAACTGCGGTCCCTGGACGCCGCCGAACCAGGTGGGGTACGTGGGCAACACGGCGAACAGCCACGGGATCACGCCCCCGTGGAGCAACAGCGGCGCCATGATGATGATCGCGAGCGCGAGCCACCAGACCATCCGCTGGACGATCTCGTCCTCCTGCTCGGAGTAGCCAAGCGTCAGGACCGTGTAGATCGGCCCGAGTTGATCCGGAAGGTCACCGCGGAGGCGGCTCACGTCGTACCGGAGGGTGAGTCCGAGGTACGTTGCCGTCAGCACGAAGTAGGCCGTGATGACGGTCACGTCCCACACCAGCGGCGAGCCGTGAACGGTAATGTGGTAGTGGCCCAGCACGCTCGTAACCATCCGATCGGGACGACCCATGTGAACGAGGATGAAAAAGCCGGCCGCCGAGAGGCCGGCGAGCGTCAGCAGTTCGGCCATCCGGGCGACGGGCATGTACCGCTCCATGCCGAGCAGCCGGACCGCCGCGGAGAGGATGATCCCACCGTGGGCGATGCCGACCCACCAGATGAACGCGCCGATGTAGACTCCCCAGGTGACCCCGCCGCCGGTCCCCCAGTCGGCGAGCCCGGTGACGATCAGCCCCTCCGCGAGCTGGTAGCCCCAGCCGAGCAGAAACAACAGCAGCGCCAGGCCGGCGACGCCGAACAGGATGAAGTACCTCGTCGTCGTGTTCTTGATCGGTCGGAGGATGTCCCCTTCCGTGGGCGCTTTCGTGCTCATTGTGCGAGGTCTTCACACCCTCATGCTGACCGGCTACTTCCATCCGTCCGGTGAGTATGCAAGGCTCCTTTTAAACACTCGAGGCGGACGGCTACAGCTCGAGCGTGTACACCACCTCCCGGCGGGACTCGCCGCCGATCTCTACCTCGCCGTCGCCGGTTCGCTCGAAGCCGAGCCCCTCGTAGAACTCGCGGCCGCCCTCGTTGGAGGCGAGATCGATCGCCCGCATGAGCGACATGTTGAAGTCCTCGAGGTCCTCGCGGAGTCGCTCGTGCAGCGCCGTGCCGATCCCCTCACGCTGGCGGGCGGGGCGGACGTACATCCGCAACACGTCCCCCTCCTCGCCCTGGACGACGCCGTGTGCGAACCCGACGACCTCGCCGTCGTCCTCGGCGACGAGGACGGCCGTTCCCGGCTCAGAGAGCGCTCGCTCGAGTTCCTCGTCGCCGTACCAGTCGTCGATGGTCTCGTCGATGGTCTCGTCGGAGAGTTCCTCATAGGTGTCGTGCCAGGTCTCGCGAGCGATCCGGCGAAGCGATTCGCGGTCGTCGGTCGCGGCGGGTCGGATCTCCATAGCGCGTGCTACGGTAGCAAGGGACAAAGAGTTACTCGCAACTCGAGTTGGACCGGTACAACTGGGGTTACGCTTCGACGTCGAAGCCGCGCTCGTCGAGCAGGTCGGGGACGCGGTCGCGGTGGTCGCCCTGGAGTTCGATGCGTCCCTCGTCGACGGTACCGCCGGTTCCCAGCGAGGATTTGAGGTCGGAGGCGATCGACGTGACCTCCGAGGGCGGCAGGTCGAACCCCTCGACGATCGTCACCGGTTTCCCGTACCGTCGTTTCTCCATGCGGATCGACAGTCGCTGTTCCGCCGCCTCGAGGTCGCCGTGGCTGTCGAGATCATCGAGCAGGTCGTCGATCTCGTCGTCGGTTGGCACGGACGTGTAGAGGGCGCCGCGACGGAAAGCCCTGTGCATCGGTCGGATCGGCGGACCGTTCGCCGCTCGAGGGCTTCGCCGCGATCGATCACAGTCGCTCGGCGATGGTTCGGGCGGTCTTTTCGCCGACGCCGGCGACGCTCCGGAGGTCCTCCGGGCTCGCCTCGCGGACGTTCTCGACGCTGCCGAAGCGACCGAGCAGCCGCTTTCGGGTCTCGGGACCGATTCCGGGAACGTCGTCTAACACCGTCGAGACGTCGTCGCGGATCGTCTGGTGGTATTGGACCGCGAAGCGGTGGGCCTCGTCGCGGACCCGCTGGAGGTGGTGCAGGTGGGGTGCGTCGTCGGGCCAGGAGAACTCGCGGTCGGGCGTCACGACCCGCTCTTCGGCCTTCGCGAGCGCGACGGCGGGCACGTCCCAGCCGACCTCGGCGAGCGCGTCGCGGGCGGCCTCGAGCTGTCCCTCGCCGCCGTCGATCAACAGCAGGTCGGGATCGGGGCGGTCGTCCCGGCCCTCGACGGCCCGACGGGCCCGCCACTCGAGCAGCGCCCGCATGTTCGCGTAGTCGTCGTTCTCGTCGGTCAGCTTCTTCCGGCGGTAGTCGGCCTTTTCGGCGCTGCCGTCGACGAAGGCGACGTCGCTGCCCACGGCGGCTTTCCCCTGGGCGTGGCTGACGTCGAACCCCTCGATCCGCTCGGCCGACTCGATCTCGAGGGCGTCGGCGAGCATGGCGCACTCGTCGCGCCCGCCGACGTTGCGCCGGGCGTTTTTCAGCGCGAGGTCGACGAGCTTCGCCTCGCGACCCGCGCCGGGGACCCGCACGGCGACGCCCTCGGTCTCGAGCCAGGCCGCGACCTCCCCGTCGCCGTGGCGCTCGGGAAGGAGGAGGGCGTCGGGCAGCTCCCGCTCGGCGTAGTACTGGACGAGGAAGGCCGCGAGGACGGCGGGGACCCCGCCCGACTCGGGGGCGTCCGCGGCGGGGTCACCCGTGGGCGCCTCGAGGGTGTGTCGGTCCCGATCGACGAGCTTCCCGCTCTCGGCTCGCAGACGGGCGACCGTCGCGTCCTCGCCCTCGATCGCCACCCCGAGGACGTCGACGGCCCGCTCGTCGCCCGTCGACTGGACGGCCTCGCCGCCCTCGCCGTGGAACGCCTCGACGGTCTCGAGGCGGTCCCGCAGGTTCGCCGCGCGCTCGAAGTTCTTGTCCTGGGCGGCGGCCTCCATCTCGCGGCGCAGCGGGTCCGCGAGAATTCCCGTCTCGCCCTCGAGAAAGCGCTCGACGGCGGTGACGTCCTCGACGTAACTCTCGAGGTCGATCTCGCGGGTACACGGCGCCGTACAGAGCCCCATCTCGTAGTCCAGACAGGGCCGTTCCCGGCCGGAGTACTTGTGGTCCGAACACCCCCGGACGCCGTAGGTCTCCCGCAGGGCCTTCACGACCGTCTCGACCTGTCGTTTGTTCGTGTAGGGACCGAAGACGGTCGCGGACTCGGCGGGGTCGCGGGTGATCTCGATCCGCGGCGCCGGGTGGTCGGTCAGCTGGACCATCGGGTACGATTTGTCGTCCTTCAGCCGGACGTTGTACCGGGGCTGGTGGCGCTTGATGAGGTTCGCCTCGAGCAACAGGGCCTGCGTCTCGGTGTCGGTGACGGCGATTTCGATCCCGTCGGCGCGGTCGACCATTCGACGGATGCGGGCGCTGCGCGGGTCGGCGTAGGATCGAACCCGGTTCCGGAGGTCGACCGCCTTCCCGACGTACAGCGTCGTTCCCTCGGCACGAAACTGGTAGACGCCCGGCTCCCGCGGCAGCGACGTCGCGCGCTCGCGAACCCCCTCGGCGTTCATCGGCGGGCTTACGGCGGCGAGGGGTTTCAGGTTGACTCCTCGCGGAGGGCGCACCCGCCGCTCCGGTCCGCGGTCACCCCGAGCCGACGGTCGGCTCGAACGCGGTACATTCTCGGTGGTGGGCCCGCCAGGTCGGAGTATGACCGAGACGATCCGCTGCTGGCTGGTCGAACGCGAGTACGACGACAAGGGACTGGTGACGCTGACGTACGCGACGCCCGACGGCGAGTCGGTCTACCGCCGGGAGCTGGCGGCGTCGGCCGCGTCGGGAGTAACGGCCGCGAAGGAACTCTCGCCCGACCAGCTCGAGGCCGTCTCCGACGAGGAGACCCGCGAACGGTACGCGACGGAGGTCGACCGAACCGCGGACCGGTACGATCCCGACGATCCGATATAGGGAACCTAATTTCCACAAAAATTCGTTTAGATATTACACCCGAGTGGCAATCCTTATCGGTCGACGGTGTCTTCACACCGCCACCAACCATGCCCGCTATCACGGTCGATGGGCTGACCAAGTCCTACGGTCAGACCCTCGCGCTCGACGATCTCTCCTTCGAGGTCGACGAGGGCGAGGTGTTCGGCTTTCTCGGTCCGAACGGGGCCGGCAAGTCGACGACGATCAACGTCCTCCTGGACTTCGTCCGCCCGACGGCGGGACGGGTCGAGGTGCTCGGACTCGACGCACAGACCCACAGCCGCGAGATCCGAGCGCGAACCGGGGTCCTTCCCGAGGGGTATCGGACCTACGACCGGCTCACCGCCCGCCAGCACCTCGAGTTCGCAATCGACTCGAAGGGGGTCGACGCCGACCCCGAACGGCTGCTCGAGCGCGTGGGGATCGCCGACGCGATCGACAAGAAGGCCGGGGGCTACTCGAAGGGGATGGCCCAGCGGCTCATGCTCGCGATGGCCCTGGTCGGCGAGCCCGACCTGTTGATCCTCGACGAGCCCTCGACGGGACTCGATCCTAACGGCGCCCGCGAGATGCGCGAGATCGTCCGCGAGGAGAACGAGCGCGGCGCGACGGTTTTCTTCTCGAGCCACATCATGGAGCAGGTCGAGTCGGTCTGCGATCGGGTCGGCATCCTCCGGGACGGCGAGATGGTCGCCGTCGACTCCGTCGCGGGCCTGCGAGAGTCGGTCAGCGACGGTACCGTGTTGCGCGTGACCGTCGATCGGATCGACGACGAGGCGATTCGTTCCGTGCGGTCGCTGCCCGACGTCTCCGAGGTAACCGTCGAGAACGAGGCACCGCCGACGCTCGTGATCCGCGTCGACGGCTCGAAGACCGACGTCCTCTCGGCGCTCGAGCGCCAGGGACTCGAGGTGCGTGACTTCTCGACGTCGGAGGCGTCGCTCGACGACGTCTTCCGGTCGTACACGACGGAGGTGAACGCCAGATGAGCGCCGAGACTGCCGACCGCGGCACGACCGCGCCCTCGAGCTCGATCAACCCCGAGAGCGTCGGCGCCGTCGCGAAGAAGGACTTCCAGGATGCGGTTCGATCGTGGCTGTTCTGGGGACTGAGCGTCTTCTTTTTCACCCTCCTCGTCGCGACTACCGGGGCCGTCGCCTACTTCGGCGAGGACCTCGCGGCCCAGGGCGCGACGACGGACGTCCTCGTCGGCTTCGTCAGCGAGATCACGCGGCTGATCATCCCGCTGATCGCGCTGGTGCTTGGCTGGAAGGCCATCGCCGGCGAGCGCGAGAGCGGCAGCATCAAAATCCTGCTCTCGCTGCCCCACTCCCGGAAAGACGTCCTGCTCGGAAAGCTGATCGGGCGCTCCGCGGTGCTGTCGCTGTCGCTGACCCTCGGGTTCGCCCTCGCGGCCGTCGTGGTCGCCGCCCTCATGGGCGGGTTCGACGTCGTCGACTACGTCGGACTGCTGGGAGTCTCGATCGTCTATGGGATCGCCTACACCAGCATCGCCGTCGCGCTGTCCTCGCTAACCCGCTCGACGACGATCGCCGGCGCGGCCATGTTCGGCGTGTTCGTGCTGTTCTACGTCGTCTGGAACTCCCTCTCGACGGCGTTCAGGCTGCTGGCCGACCGGGAGGTGCTCTTTTTCGACACCGTCTCCTACACCACGGAGTTTCAGGGCCAGGAGGTTACCGTCGAGCGCCTCCCCGAGTGGGCGTACTTCGTCATCAACCTCGATCCCGGCGAGGCGTACGGACGGGTCCTGACGCTGGTCACCGACGTCGACACCATCCAGCTTCAGTCCGAACTCGACGCGCAGATGTTCGGCGGCGAACTCCCCTTCTTCCTGCAGGACTGGTTCGCGCTCCTGATCCTCGTGTTCTGGACCGTCGTCCCCGTCGTCGTCGCGCTCTACCGGTTCGATCGCGTCGACCTCTGAGACGAACCGCGGCCTTCGAAGCTGTTCGATCTCGAGACCGTCACGGCGCCGTGACGGGGAACTTAGGTATCCGTCGCCGATACCCGTCACTGAGATCGAATGACCGACTGCATCTTCTACGGCGGCAAGGGCGGCGTCGGCAAGACCACCTGCGCGGCCGCGACGGGCATCCGCCTCGCCGATTTGGGGCGGCGGACGCTGCTCGTCTCGACCGATCCCGCCCACTCGCTGTCAGACTCCCTCGAGACCGACCTCGGTCCCGAGCCCCGCACGCTCGAACTGGAGGGCGACCCCGTCCTCGAGACCGACTCGGCGGGAGCGTCCGGCCTCGAGGAGAACGCCGCCCTCTGGGCGGCCGAGATCGACCCCGAGACGCGCCAGGAGCGCTACGAGGCCCTCGCGAGGGCGCTCGCCGCCGACCTGCGCAGCGCGGGCATCCGGCTCGGCGACGAGGAGGTCGAGCGGATCTTCGCCGCGGGGACGCCCGCGGGCGGCGACGAGATCGCCGCGCTCGACCTCCTGGTGGAGTACGTCGACTCGGGCGACTGGGACGTCGTGGTCTTCGACACCGCGCCGACGGGCCACACGCTGCGGCTGTTCGACACGCCCGCGGTCGCGGGACCGTTCCTCGAGATGCTGGGCTCGCTTCGCGGACAGGCCCGACGGATCGGCACCGCGGCCCGCTCGGCGGTGCTGGGCCCGATGTCGATGTTCGGAGGGAGCGACGGCGGGGCCGACCTCGAGGCGTTTCGGGACCGCCTCGAGCGCGCTCGAGAGCTGTTGCTCGACGCCGAGCGCACGGAGTTCCGGGTCGTCCTCGCGCCCGAGGGAATGGCCATCGCCGAATCCGAGCGCCTCGTCGAGAAGCTCCGGGAGGCGGGGGTCCGGGTCGATCGCCTCGTCGTGAACCGCGTCTTCGAGGATCCCGACGAGGGCTGTTCGCGCTGTCGGTCGCGGTACGAGCGACACGCCGAGCGCGTGGCCGAGATCCGCGAGACGTTTCCCGACCTCGAGGTCGTCACGCTTCCGGAACGGGAGGGCGAGGTGCAGGGGCTCGAGGCGGTTCGATCGATCGCGGAGCGGCTCCCCGCGGAGGCGTAACTGACGTCGGTACTCCGTTTTTTGTTCGCTGGGTCGCGGATCTGAACTGGTCGAACCGTTACATAGGTCGGCGAACGGAACGTCCGGCGTCGAGTCTATAGGCCGGGCCAACCACCATCGGGTGGGACTGAAAGGGGCTGGCCCGCTCGAGGAGCAAGGCGAAGCAAGCACTGGACTGAGCGAAGCGAAGGAAGCGCGCAGCGAGTCGCAGCCCTCGAGCGGGCCAGGGGCTTTCGCGGTACTCACTTCGAGAGCAGGTTCTGCTCGCACGGACACACAGGGGATCGCCACGCCCTCCCCAGCCGATTCGCTCGCTGCGCTCACTCATCCCTCGCGCAGTGTCGACGAGCAGTTCTCGCCGCTGCTCGAACTGCTCGCCAGCGCGCGCCACCGCAGAAGGAGTGAATGGTCCGAAGTAATATGGAGTTCTCCTGTACGTAGCGCGAGTTTCACACGACGCTCCGAATAACGAAATCAAGCTACTCTCTACTGGTAACGCTACTCGAGGTCGATTCCCTTCTCCGCGAGCAGTTCCCGGAACTCCTCTTCCTCGAGCACCGGCACGTCCTCGGCTTCGGCGTCGTCGAGCTTCGTCTGGCCGGGACTGTCGCCGATGACGAGGTAGTCCGTGTTCCCCGAGACGCTGCCCGTCGCCGACCCGCCGCGGGCCTCGACGATCTCCTGGGCCTCGCTGCGGGTTAGGTCCTCGAGCGAGCCCGTGAAGACGAACGTCAGTCCCTCGAGTTCGTCGCCGCCGGACTCGAGCTCCGTTTCTCGAGGCGAGACGTGCTCGAGGATGGCGTCGACGGCAGCGGCGTTGGCCTCGCTGGCGAAGAAGTCGTGGATCTGCTCGGCGACGGTCTCGCCGACGTCGTCGACGTCCTCGAGCGATTCGGGATCGTTCTCCGCGGCCTCGCGGACGGCGTCGAAGGTGCCGAACTCGCGGGCCAGCTCGCGGGCGGTCGTCGGCCCGACGTGGGGGATGCCCAGCGCCGAGAGGAAGTCGGCGAGCGGGGGCTCCCGACTCGAGTCAATCTCGGCGAGCAGATTTTCGGCGCTCGTTTCGCCCCATCCCTCGAGGGCGGTCAGCTCGTCGCGCTCGAGTTCGTAGAGGTCCGCGACCGATTCCAGGAGGCCGGTGTCGACGAGCTGGCGGACGCTCTTCTCCCCCAGCCCCTCGAGGTCGAGCCCGTCGTCGCTCGCGTAGTACTCGATGGATCGGCGGAGCTGGGCGTCACACGCCAGCCCGCCCGTACAGAACGCCATCGGGCCGTCGCGCTCGATGGCGCTGTCACAGACGGGACAGTGCTCGGGCAGCTCGTAGTGACTTTCGGGGTCGTTCTCCGCTCCCTTCTCCACGACCTCCTCGACGTAGGGGATCACGTCGCCCGCGCGCTGGACGCGGACGGTGTCGCCGACGTCGACGTTCTTTGCGGCGATCTCCTCGGGGTTGTGCAGGCTCGCCCGCGAGACGGTGACGCCGCCGACGTCGACGGGCTCGAGCAGGGCGACGGGCGTGACCCGACCGGTGCGACCGATCTGGACCGCCACGTCGACGATCGGGGTCACCTCCGCGCGGGCGGGGAACTTGTAGGCGAACGCGTAGCGGTCGTGTCGCGCCGTCCGCCCGAGTTCCTCGCGAGCCTCGCGGTCGTCGACCTTGATCACGGTGCCGTCGATCTCGTAGTCTAGATCGTCGCGGGCCTCGAGCAGACGGTCGCGGTAGTCGATGGCACCGTCGATATTGTCGACGACCTCCACGCGCTCGTTCACGCGCAGCCCCCAGTCGGGAAAGTGCTCGAGCTCCTCGCGGTGGCTGTCGGCGAGCTCGCTCGCCTCGAGCACGTCGAAGTAGAAGACCTCAAGGGGGCGCTCGGCGACCACCGAGGGGTCGAGCTGGCGGATCGTCCCCGCAGTCGCGTTGCGGGGGTTGGCGAACGGTTCCTCGCCGCGCTCGATCCGTTCGCGGTTGTGCGCCTGGAAGGCGTCCTTGGGCATGTAGACCTCGCCCCGTACGGCCAGAAAGTCGGGGTGGTCGCCGTGCAGCTTCTGCGGAACGGAACCGATCGTGCGGGCGTTTTTCGTCACGTCGTCGCCCTCGCGGCCGTCGCCGCGGGTCACGGCGCGCTCGAGGCGGCCGTCCTCGTAGACGAACTCCATCGAGACGCCGTCGAACTTGGGCTCGCAGACGTAGTCGACGTCGCCGACCTCCCGTCGCACGCGTGAGTCGAAGTCCCGCACGTCCTCCGGCTCGCCGCTTTGCTCGATCGAGAGCATCGGCGCGACGTGCTCGACCGTCTCGAAGGCCTCGATGGGCTCGCCGCCGACGCCGCTGGTCGGGCTGTCGGGACTGGCGAGGTCGAAGGCGTCCTCGAGCTCCCGCAGGCGGGCGAACAGCGCGTCGTACGTTCGGTCAGCGACGAGGGGTTCGTTCTCGACGTAGTACCGGCGGTCGTGCTCGCGGATGGCCTCCCGGAGCAGCGCGACCTGTCGCTCCGCCTCCGCTTCGGAGACGTCCCCGAGCGGCTCGAAGTCGGTCGGCGGCTCCCGGAGGTAGGGGTTGTCCGCGTTCTCGTCGGCGAGGGGCATTCGTTGCTCGAGGGTTACGCCGCGGCTCCGTTAACGTTACTGACGTCGTTCGCGGAGCGCACTCGAGCGAACGACTCCCGTTATTTCCAGGGATTATCGACGAGGCCGCTTCGGGCTCGAGAGCCGACGGCAACCCGGCAGTCCGCTCGCGGGGTCGCGATACACAGCAGGACGTACCCCGCCTCCCGGTGGCGCGGTTTCAGCGCCCGCGGTTCGCGGCGGTACGCGAAAGCGGCTGCGGCGTCGGGATCGTCGGTCGGTTCGGCTGCCGACTCGTCGTCGCTCTCCGCTTTCGCTCGGCTGACCTCGAGCAGGCGTCCCGCGCAGGTTCCACAGGCCCCGGTTCGACAGCCGAACGGAACCGTTCGGTCGGTTCGTTCGCTCGCCTCGAGCACCGTCTCGTCGGCGCCGACCTCGATCGTCCTGCGGGAGCCGTCGGTTCGCTCGAGCGTGACGGCGTACGTCTCGGTCACTGCCAGACGTCGCTGGTGCAGTCGCCGTCGGGCCAGCGGATCTCGTGGGCGCGGGCCGGGCCAGCCGGACACTCGCCCCAGTCGACCAGGAAGTCCTCGTCGAGCTCGAGGGTGCCGTTGCGCGGATCGACGTCGGCCTTCAGCATCACCGATCCTCGCTCCGATTCTTCAGGGTAGAACTGGTCGTCCCACGTGGAGAACAGCGAGGTCGTCCAGTACAGGCGCTCGCCGTCGAGGCTGAGCTGGAGCATCTGCGGCCCGGCCGCGAGTTCGCGACCCTGGACCGCCTGCACGTCGCCGAAGGTTCCACCAACCGACAGCGAGTCGGCCCGCCGCGGGTTCGCGGGATCGGAGACGTCGTACATCCACAGCTCGCCGTGAAGCCAGTTCGAGCCGAACAGGTAGCGGTCGTCCATCGAGAGCAGGATGTCGGTCGTCAGCCCCGGCACGGGCATGTCCCAGTCCTCGTGCTCGCGGGCCTCGAAGTCGATCGCCTTCTCGGCGCGGTACTCCCCGTCCCGATCGCGCCAGAAGTGGAAGATGTTCGAGGAGAGCGCGGCGCCGACGAAGCCGTGGGTCGACTCGGGCGTGTGGAGAAATCGAACTTCGAGGGGAATCTGGCCCTCCTCGCCCAGATCGATCGTCTGCTCGACGGTTCCGTTCTCCCAGTCCCAGAAGTGGATTCGTCGGCCGTACTTCCCGTCCTCGACGTCCTCGAGGTCGAACCCCGGGTAGTAGGTCTTCGGGGCGGCCCACTCCGTCGAGACCATCACGTTCTGCCGGGGCTGGTACCAGTAGTCGTAGTTCATCTCGATCTCGCCCGGCGGCTCCCAGCGCCCCTCGATCTCGAAGTCGTGGTTCAGCTCGAGGAAGCCGCCCGGGAGTTCGCCGTCGGCATCGCCGAGCATGCTGACGATGATCTTCCCCTCGGGCACGCAGTGGACCGTGTGGGGCGCCGAGAGATCGTACTCGAAGACGTCCTCGGGCTCGATCACCTCGACCAGTTCGGGATTTCTGCGATCCTTCGTGTCGACGACGTGGATGCGAGAGGACCGCTGGCCGGGGACGATCAGGTGCCGGCGCTCGAGGCCCTCGACGTGACACGACGACGAGCAGGCGTTCCACCCGAAGTGGTGGAGTTCGTCGCCCTTCTCGGGCATCTCGACGCGGTCGACGATCTCGCAGTAGGTCTCGGAGTCGGGATCGAGGTCGACGACGGCGACGAAGTCGGGTTCGTCGATATCGGTCCCGGTGTAGAGGCTCATCACGTAGGCGAGTTCCTCCCGCTCGCTCTCCTCGAGGGCAGCCTGCGGGGTCGCATAGCCCGGTCCCTCGTGGCCGTGATGCTCGTGATCGTGGCTCGGCTCGACGTCGTCAGGTGTGTCAGCATCACTCATGAGAGGGGCTACCTCGAGCACAGGGATAAGTCTGCCCCGGCGGTTCGGCCGGGGGAACTATCCCCAGGGACTGTCGCCCAGCTCGCTGCGAACCATCGGACCGACCTCGATTCGGCAGTCGGCTCGAGGGTGGGCGATACACAACAGCGCGTAGCCGTCGGCCCGATCGGATTCCTCGAGCGCCCGCGGCGGCCGCCGGTAGTCGACGGCGTCCGCGGCGTGTGGCCGCCCGTCGCCCGCTTCGTCCTCGAGCGCGATCACCCGCCCGACGCAGGCCGTGCAGGTTCCCTTTCGGCAGTCGGAGGGAAGGCGAATCCCCTCGCGCAGGGCCGCGTCGAGTACCGTCTCCCGGGGCTCGACGGCCACCGTCTCGGTTCGGCCGTCGGGCCACTCGAGGGTGACCTCGTGCGATCCCGTCATCGCCCGTTCCTCCCCGTCGGTCGTCGTCCGTGCCGTTCGTCCATACGTGCCGGTACGTCGTCTGGCGGGAAAAGCTCCGCGCGGGCGGGACAGTGAAAGTCGGGCTGCGAGGAGTTGACATCCCCCCGCCCTAAAGGGCGAGGATTCCACGACGTGGAGTTTGAGGTTCCGTGTTTCCTCGGGGTTCAAGTACGCTTTCGCGTGACCCTTCGACGGGAGCCGTCCAATTGTGACCGAGGACGTGCATTGCAACGGGTACAGCCCTGTCAACGGGGCCTTCCCATCCAG